>NZ_JBHXEM010000173.1:15457-16089 GCF_042724755.1 Kitasatospora sp. NPDC127067
ACTCCTAGTACAACTCCAACGTCTCAAAACCTTTTTTGTTGTGGGGGGGGGGGTGGTTTTTTGTTTTCATCGCCTTGGGCGCGGGCGCGGCCGGGCCCCCCGCCCCTCAGGCGGTCACCCGGTGGTTTCTAGTAGAACCAGACGGAGAGGCGGGCGGTGGTCGGGGCGACGTCGCAGAAGTAGTTGACCGCCTCCCCGCGGGCCACGTAGGCCTTGCCGGCCGCGTCGCACGCGGCGCCGCTCGGGTACATGCCGATGTAGGTGTAACCGGTCGTCCTCGTGGTGGACGCCTGGGCGGCGGGAGCGACCATCAGGCCGCCCGCCACCGAGAGCAGTCCGGCCAGGGCCATGCTGGTAACCGCTTTGCGAAGTGCCATGTCGGTGTCTTCCTCGCTCAGGGGAGAACACCGGAGTCCGCTTCCCGGTGTCCGGCGGCGAGCCTTCCGGAATCCCGGATTCGGGGCAATGGTAGAGACCAATTTGGCAGAAAAGAGCCGCCCGCTGCGCAGTTGGGCACACCTCGGCCCCGCCGCCCCTGCTTGGGTTCTAGGGATCGTTGCAACACCCCAGTTCAAGGGGTGCGATGGACTTCGAGATCCGCAAGGACCGGACCGGGCGGGGACGACGGAAAC
>NZ_JBHXEM010000174.1:0-16052 GCF_042724755.1 Kitasatospora sp. NPDC127067
GAGCGGGAGGCCCACCGACACGGGCCTCCCGCTCCGCCGCTTCGTCGTGCGCACACCACTCGCCGGCACCGGAACCTGGACCGGCACCGGCACCGGAACCTGCACCGGCACCGGCACCGGTATCCGACGGGCCCTCCGTCGTGTCGGAGGCGGGCGCTAAGGTCCCTCCCGAGATCGCACGACAGCACGGAGGGGTTCGGTATGAGCAGCAGGCACGAGGGGTTCTCCGCCGAGGAGCGGGCCGCGATGAAGGACCACGCGCAGGAGCTGAAGAAGGCCGCGCGCCGGGCCTCGCAGGCGGAGAAGGCGGCCGAGGCGCTGCGGGACGTGCTCGCGAAGATCGCGGAGATGCCGCAGGGCGACCGGGTGCTGGCCGAGCGGGTGCACGCGGTGGTCACCGCCGCCGCTCCCGCGCTCGCGCCCAAGCTCTGGTACGGGATGCCCGCCTACGCGCTGGAGGGCAGGGTGGTGTGCTTCTTCCAGAGCGCGGAGAAGTTCAAGTCCCGCTACGCCACGCTGGGTTTCAGCGACCAGGCGCAGCTGGACGAGGGGCCGATGTGGCCGGCGTACTTCGCGCTGACGGAGGTGACGGCCGAGGTGGAGGAGCGGATCGCCGAGCTGGTGAAGCGCGCGGTCGGCTGAAGCATCGGAGCGGCGGAGCGGCGGAACAGGGCGCAGGGACTCGGGGCCTCGGGGCCTCGGGGGATCAGGCGTCGAAGCGGATCTCGGGCCAGCGGGGCGAGGGGGCGTCGAGCAGGGGGGCGGGGACGGCGCGCAGGTGGAGGCCGAAGTAGGCGGTGAGGTAGGCGCGTTGGGCGGCGACGGCGCGCTGGGGGTCGCCGGTGCCGAGGAAGTGCTCCAGCTGGTCGGCGGGCCAGGCGAAGACGCTCTGGCCCTGGGGGACGAGGAGTTGGAGGTCGCAGTAGGACAGGTGTCCTGAGCGGGTGAGGGTCAGGCGGCGGCGCCAGCCGGTCAGGTGCGGCCACAGGGTGTCCCACATGGCGTCGCGGGCGGGGCTGTCCCAGGTGGAGGCCATCAGCAGCAGGGGGCGGTCCTGGTCGGCGGTGGCGCTGGTGCCGAACAGGGGGCCGTCCAGGACGGCGCCGGCGCGGATGCGCGGGTCGTCGTGCAGGGCCTGGGCGGTGGTGGCGCCGCCCATGGAGTGGCCGAACATGCCGACGGCGTCGAGGTCGAGGGCGGTGTGGAGGCCGGCGGGCAGCGGGCCGCTTTCGAGGCGGTCGAGCAGGCAGCGGGCGTCGGCGGCGCGGTAGGCGACGATCTCGGCGTCGGTCATCGCCTGGACGCGGGCCTTGTCGCGCACTTCGAGGCGGTGGCCGGGGAATTCGACCTCGCCGGCGTCGTAGGTGTGGTCGACGGCGGCGACGACGTGGCCGTGGGAGGCGAGTTCCTCGGCGAGGGCGGTGTTGAAGGCGCTGTCGGCGCCGGAACCGTGGGAGTTGAGGACCACGGGGTGGCGGCGGCTGCGGTCGGCGGGCACGTCCGGGCGGGCGTGGGTGGTGGGCCAGGCGAGGCGGGCGTCGGGGACGGCGAAGTAGGAGGCCTGCAGGTGGGCGGTCTCGGCGGGGCTCATCCACGACGCGTACGGGCCCCGGGCCCCGGGCGCGGCCGGGTACCAGAGGCGGGCGCGCAGTTCGCGCGGGCGCGGCACAGGGGCCCAGGCGTCGGTGCGGGTGGCGTCGGTCAGGTACAGCAGGGCGGTGCCGACGGGGTGGGGACCGGTGGGCGCCGGCAGGCACAGGCGGGGCTCCCCCGCGGCACCGCCCGACGCCGTGCCGCCCGGCGCGGCGCCGCCCGACGCGCTGTCGGCACGCGCGGGCCCGGCACCGGTGACGGCGGCGGAGGCGGCGGTGGCTGCGCCCAGGGCGAGCGCCCCGAGGACGCCGCGGCGGCTGAGCGGACGCTCGGACGGACGGTCGGACGGGCGCTCGGGCTGGGATCCGGTCATGGGCGTGGCTCCTGCGGCGGGTCGGGCGGCGGCACGACGGCGGGGTGCGCCGGTGGGCGGTGCGCCGGTGGGCGGGGTACGCGTCCACCGTGCCGACCCGGCCCGCCCGGGCGCGTCCGCCCGCGGCAGGAGCCGCCCGGGGGGCCTTACGTCCGCAGGCCTACGCCTGCGGCGGCAGCCGCGGCGCTCCACCCCCTAGGGGTCAACCTTGGCCTACCGTACGGGAGTTGCCCGGCCCGCCAGGAGCGCGTCGAGCAGGCCGGGGAAGCGGGCGTCGAGGTCGGCGCGGCGCAGGCTGACGAAGCGGTTGCGGCCGGCGACGCGGGTGGTGGTGACGCCGGCCTCGCGCAGCACCCGCATGTGGTGGGAGACGGTCGACTTGTGGAGGTGGTCCAGGCCCAGGTCGCGGGGGTCGCAGGAGTGCTCGGCGTCGTCGGCGTAGCTGAGCAGCAGGGTCATGCGCACGGGGTCGCCGAGGGCGTGCAGGACCGTGACGAGGTCGATGTCGGCGGTGGCGGGCTGGGGAAGCCGCTCGTCGTCGCTCATGGCGCACGCTCCTCGGGGGCCGCGGGGAACCGCGGGGGAAACGGATGGTTTGACAATCATCCACCCATCCCCGAGTGTTTGACGAGCATCAAACAGTTGCATGTCCATCCAACAATTAGTTCCTTGCGCCCCGGGGGGCCCTGCCGTGCCCGTACGTCTGCTCCTGCTCGCCCTCGGCACCTTCGCCATGGGCACCGACTCGATGGTCTTCGCCGGCATCCTCGGCCCGATCTCCGCCGACCTGGGGGTGTCGGTGCCGGCCGCCGGCCAGCTGGTCACCGTCTTCGCGCTCGGCTACGCGCTGCTGGCCCCGGTGCTGGCCACGCTCACCGCCCGCTGGCCGCGCCGGCGCCTGCTGCTGACCGCGCTCGCGGTGTTCAGCGCGGCCAACGCGCTCAGCGCGCTCGCCCCCACCTACGGGCTGCTGCTGGCCACCCGCGTCCTGGCCGCGGCCGGCGCCGCCCTCTACACGCCGACCGCCAACGCGGTGGCCACCACCCTGGTCGCCCCCGAGCGGCGCGGACGGGCGCTGGCGACCGTGCTCGGCGGGATGACGGTGGCCACCGCGCTCGGCGTGCCGCTGGGCACCTGGGTGGGACGCTCCGACTGGCGGATGACGATGTGGCTGGTCACCGCGCTGGGCCTGGCCGCCCTCGCGGGCCTCGCCCTCCTGCTGCGCGACCTGCCCGCCCCCACCGCCGCCCCCACCCTCAAGGCGCGCCTGGCGCCGCTGGGCCGGCGCCGGGTGCTGGGCGCCGCGGCCACCACGCTGGTGTTCTTCCTCGCCTTCCAGAGCGTCTACATCTTCCTGTCCACCGCGATGTCCGGCGCCACCGGCGGCGACGCCGACCGGCTGAGCCTGATCCTGCTGACCAGCGGCGTGATGTCGGTGGCCGGCAGCTGGCTGGGCGGGCGCCTGGTGGACCGGATCGGGGTGCGGCGGGTGCTGCTGGCCGGCTCGGCGGTGGCCGCGCTCGCGTTCGCCGCGCTGCCGTGGCTGGGGCGCAGCATGCCGGGGGCGCTGGGGTACGCGGTGGTGGTGCCACTGGCGGGGTGGGCGGTGTCGGTGGCGCTGCCGCACCGGCTGGCGTCGATCGATCCGGTGAACGCGCCGCTGCTGATCTCGCTGAACAGCAGTGCGCTGTACCTGGGGACGGCGGCGGGGGGTGCGGCGGGGTCGGCGGCGATCGCGGTGCTGGGCGGGCGGTGGTTCCCGTTCGCGGCGGCGGTGCTGGCGCTGGTGGCGTGCGCGGTGGCGGCGGCGACCACGCGCGACGAGCGCCGGCCCGCGCCGGGCCCGGAGCGGGCGCAGCCGGCGGGCGCCTGAGCGGGCGGCAGCCGTCGGGCCCGGCAGGTGCGCGTCCGAGCGGGCGCAGCAGGCCGGGCCCGGCGGTGCCCCGGAGGTGCCGGGGGTGCCCCGGTCCGGCGGAACGTGCCGGGCCGGGGCCGCCCGGTGCGGGGGCGGGTCAGCCCCGCAGGACCTCGCCGACCAGGGCGCGGGCCTCGTCCTGGACCCGGGCGAGGTGTTCGTCGCCGTGGAAGGACTCGGCGTAGATCTTGTAGACGTCCTCGGTGCCCGAGGGGCGGGCGGCGAACCAGGCGTTCTCGGTGCAGACCTTGATGCCGCCGATCAGGGCGCCGTTGCCGGGGGCCTTGGCGAGGACGGCGGTGATCTTCTCGCCGGCGATCTCGCCGGCGCCGACCCGTTCCGGGGACAGGCGGGCCAGGCGGGCCTTCTGCTCGCGGTCGGCGGGGGCGTCCACGCGGGCGTAGGAGGGGGCGCCGTGGCGCTCGGTCAGTTCGCGGTAGTGGGCGCTGGGGGTGGCGCCGGTGACGGCGGTGATCTCGGAGGCCAGCAGGGCGAGCAGGATGCCGTCCTTGTCGGTGGTCCACACCCCGCCGTCGCGGCGCAGGAAGGAGGCGCCGGCGCTCTCCTCCCCGCCGAAGCCGATCGAGCCCTCCAGCAGGCCGTCGACGAACCACTTGAAGCCGACCGGGACCTCCACCAGGGTGCGGCCGAGGTCGGCGGCGACGCGGTCGAGCATGGAGGAGGAGACCAGGGTCTTGCCGACGCCGGCGTCGCCGGGCCAGTCGGCGCGGTGGCGGTAGAGGTAGTCGACGGCCACCGCGAGGTAGTGGTTGGGGTTCATCAGGCCGCCGTCGGGGGTGACGATGCCGTGGCGGTCGGCGTCGGCGTCGTTGCCGGTGGCGATGGCGTACTCGTCCTTGCGGCCGATGAGGGAGGCCATCGCGGCCGGGGAGGAGCAGTCCATGCGGATCCTGCCGTCCCAGTCGAGCGTCATGAACCGCCAGGTCGGGTCGGTCACCGGGTTGACGACGGTCAGGTCCAGGCGGTGGGTCTCGGCGATGCGCGCCCAGTAGGCCACCGAGGCCCCGCCGAGCGGGTCGGCGCCGATGCGCAGGCCCGCGTCGCGCACCGCGTCCAGGTCCAGGACGGAGGGCAGGTCCTCGACGTAGGCGGTGAGGTAGTCGTGGCGCCCGGTGGTGGCGGCGGCCAGCGCCCGCGCGTAGGGGACCTTCTTGACGCCGCGCAGGCCCTCGCGGATCAGCTCGTTGGCGCGGTCCTGGATCCAGCCGGTGGCCCGGGAGCCGGCCGGGCCGCCGCTGGGCGGGTTGTACTTGAAGCCGCCGTCGCGCGGCGGGTTGTGCGAGGGGGTGACCACGATGCCGTCGGCCAGCGCGCGGGGGCTGCGCCGGTTGTGGGCGAGGATCGCGTGGGAGACCGCCGGGGTGGGGGTGTAGCCGTCGGCGGCGTCGATCAGCACCTGCACGCCGTTGGCGGCCAGCACCTCCAGGGCGGTGGCCCTGGCGGGCTCGGACAGGGCGTGGGTGTCGGCGCCCAGGAACAGCGGGCCCGCGACGCCCTGTTCGGCCCGGTACTCGCAGATCGCCTGCGTGGTCGCGGCGATGTGGTCCTCGTTGAAGGCCGCGTCCAGCGACGAGCCCCGGTGTCCCGAGGTCCCGAACGCCACCCGCTGCCCGGGCTCCTGCGGGTCCGGGTTCAGCGCGTAGTACGCCGTCACCAGCCGCGCCACGTCCACCAGGTCACCGGGCTGCGCCGGCTGCCCGGCCCGTGCGTGTGCCATCCGTCTTCTCCCGCCGAAAGTCGGTACTCGCGATACGTCGTCGCTCCGCGCTCACCGATCGTAGCCAGAACGCGACCGTGCCCCGAACCGCGCGAACGGCCCGGGGCACCACGGACGGGCGGGGACGGGCGGGGCGGCAGGGCTCAGGCGGGCAGTTGCTGGCGGTGGGCCGCCAACTCCTCGGCGGTGGTGGTGGCGAGGAACTCCGTCACCCGGTACTCGGTCAACCCGGCCCGCACGAACGGGTCGGTGGCCACCAGCGCCTCGATGGCGGCCCGGTCCGGTCCCACCGCGAGGATCACCCCGCCGTCGCGCGGCACCTTGCGCCCCGAGGCGAGGAAGGTGCCCGCCGCGTAGTGCTCCCGGAGCCGCTCGATGTGCCGGGGCAGCACGGCGTCGATCGACTCCACGTCGGCGGTGTACGTCAGCTCAAGTACGAACATGCGGCCCAGGCTAGACCCGACGCCGTTCGGTCGAGGCGGGTCGGGGTCGCTCCTTCGTGCCGCGCGCGGCGTGGTCGAGCCGATTCCGCGGCACCGCCGAAACACCGGCGCTCCGACGGTTCGACGCTCCGACGGTTCGACGGTTCGACGGTTCGACGGTTCGACGGTTCGACGGTTCGACGGTTCGACGGTTCGACCACGGTATTCCGGCGCTCCGTCGCCGGCCGGAACAGCCGGGGCGAATATGACGCCCAGTCATCGGAAAGTCACGCATCTCCGTGGTCGGCGCACACCCGCGATATTCGCGGCCCGATTCCCGCGGACGGATCTCCGTAGTCGGTTCGTAACACCCCGCATTCGCTCCGCCCGGAATTCCACGCGCGGCGCGCGGCCCGCGCGGGGCCTTCCGGTCAGTCCTTCGGGCAGGGCTTGGCGGTTTCCAGCGGGCCTTCCGGACGGGGCGCGGACACCCGGGCCGCCGGCCCGGCCCCGGCTAGACGTCGAGAGCGGCCTCGATGCGCTTGAGACCGTGCCGGGCGAGCGCAAGGTTGGCGCGCGAGCGGTCCAGCGCCAGGTAGAGGAAGAGCGAGCCGTGACCGCGGGTCAGCGGGCGGATCAGGTGGTACTGGGTGCCGAGGGTGATCAGGACGTCCTCGATGACATCGTCGATCGACAGCGCGGCCAGGGCGCGTATCTTCGCACGAACGACCTCGGTGTTGGCGGCGGCCGCAATCTCCAGGTCGAGTTGCTGCCCCCCGCCGAGGAACCCGAGCGACATACCGCTCTCGTAGTCGGCCACGGCCACTCCGATGGCCCCCTCGATGGCCATCGCGTCCTTGAGTGCGTCGTCAATGTTCATGCGCTGTTCGTCCTTTGCGTGACTTCCGGGCGGAACTCCCGTGTGCAGGAACAAAGTAGCAAGAAGTCACCGGTTGTGGTCACCTCGTGAAAATGATGGAATAAAGTACGCTGCCGGGGTTCAGAACGTGAAGGGGTACTGGTGCGCGCACTCGAAGCTTCCCTCTCCGATGTGCTCGGCTCCCCCGGAGTGGTCGGTGCCGCGCTCGTCGACGCCGTCACAGGTCTCAGCTACCGGTCCGCCGGGGACCACCGGCTGCTCGGGACCGGGGCCGAACTCGCCGAGCTGACCAACCTGATCGGCGAGCGGCTGTACGAGGCAGGGGCGGAGAGCGAGTTGGAGAGCCTGGTGGTCACCAGCACCCGCCATCACCAGGTCGTCCAGGTGGTGTCCCGGCAGGGCGACCCCCTGCTGCTGGCCACCGTGCTGGACCGGGAACGGACCAACCTGGCGCTGGCCGTCCGCCAGACCGCCGACCGCGCGCAGGACTTGCTGGCATGACCGGCCCGTCCTACGACACGGCGCCGCCCGCCGCGCCCTCGGCTCCCACGACGCCGGCTCCGCCCACCGCGCGCAACGTGCCCGCGCTGCTGCTCGCGCTGCGCCGGACGGAGTTCACCGGATCGGTCACCGTCTCCGGCGCACCGGGCGGCACGATCCACCTGGAGCAGGGCCTGGTCGCCGCGGTCGAGACCCCCGGGGCCCCGACCGCCGAGACCCTGCTGCTGAAGTCCCGGCGCGTCGGCGAGGAGGAGTGGGCGTCCGCCGAGACGGCCGCGTCCGTCGGCCGGCCGGCCGACGCTCCCCCGACCTGGGGCGGCGACCTCGGCGCGGCCCTGGTGGCCCAGGGGTCGATCGGCGCCGCCGAGCTCGAAGCCGTCTGCGCCGCCGCCGCCTTCGACGGGGCCTTCGCCCTGGCGCTGAGCCCGCCCGGCAGTTGGGAGACCGCCGAGGCGGCGCCGCCTGCCAGGATCGCGCTGCGCCCGGGCATCGAGCCGGAGCGGCTCTTCGAGGAGACCGCCCGGCGGACGGCCCTGCTGACCCGCCTCTGGGGACCGCCCGGCGAACTGGCCCGCATCCGGATCCGTCCTGCCGCCCGGGCCGAGTCCGGCGCGCTGCGGATCCCGGTCCGCTACCGGGAGATCCTGGCCGCCGCCACCGGCCGCCGCACCGCGCGCGACCTCGGCTTCGCCCTGGGACGCGGCGTGTTCGCGGTGCTCCTCGACGTCGTACGGATGGACGCCCGGCACCTGCTCCACCGGGAACCGGCGCACCCGGCTCCCCTGGCACCGAGCGTGGCCCCGCGCATACCGACGAGCGAACCGCCGCCGGCCGACACCGGGCCGCTGCCGCGCCGCGTCCGCAGCGGACGCGGCGCGGGCGGTCCGGGCGGTCCGGGCGGCCTGCCCGCCCGATCCGAGGGAGCGGCGGCCGCTCCCGACGGCCCACCGAACGCACACCGCGCCGAGCACACCGCGCGCACCGAGACGACCGAGCAGAGCGAGAAGAGCGCACCATGAGCAGCCAGACACCGACCGCCGTGCTGGTCGACGAGTTGAAGTCCCTCCGCGACCGGGTCATGGGCATCTCGGAAAGTGTCATCTCCACCACCGACGGCCTGTTGGTGGCCGCCGACACGGCCGCCGTCCACCCCGAGTCGGCCGCCGCCCTGTCGGCCGCCATGCTCGGCCTCGGCCGGCGCACCGCGGCCGAGGTCGGCGTGGGCGGCCTGCGCGACGTGGTCACCCGCTGCAACAGCGGCTACGTCGTGGTACTGGCGATCGGGGAGCAGGCGCTGCTGATGATCCTGGGAGACGAGGGCCTCGACGTCGCCGGCCTGCACCGCGAGTCGCCCGCCACGGTCCGCCGCCTGAGCGAGCTGCTCGGGATGGTCCCCGCGGTCTAGTCGTGCGGTTGCCGGAGCCCGGTTGCACGTGGGTCACGGCCCGCCTCCTCCGGCTCCGCCTCGGGAGCTCGGGCTCGGGAGTTCGGGCCCCGCGGCGCCCGGCCGGGAGGGTGCCGACCCCCATCCTGCCAGGTCGGGCAAGGGTTCGGTAGGACACAGCCCACCCTTCTTCTGCCTTGCCGCGCGTCGGTGCGCGCCCGCAGACTCGTGCGCATCCCCTTCCGCGTCCCGCGCCGGCCGTCCTTTCCAGGGCGGCCGGCGCGCACGGCGTGCTGCCCCCGCACAGGGGCGGCGGGCGGACGGGGGGACCACACGAACGACGAAGGGGGACGGGCGCGATGAGCGTGCACGAGGACATGGTGCTGAAGGCCCGGGTGCGGCTGCTGAGCCACAACGAGCGGATCCTGCGCGGCGAGGAGGGCCTGTGGGTGTACCGGGCGCTGTTCGCCGTCAGCCCGGCCGCCCACGCCTACAAGCTGGCGTTCGTCCTGCGGGAGGCCGCCGAGGGGCCGCGGGTGGCCCACCTGCCCGGGGCGCGGCAGGCGCTGCTGGACGAGGCGCGGGCGGCGTGCGCGCACGTCCCCGCCCACGCCCCCGCCCACCAGGTGCGGATGTGGGAGTACCCGATGGCCGAGCTGCGGCGCATCGAGCAGCAGATCACCGGTGCACGCCAGTAGGTGATCACCCGATAGTTGCGGTACAACAATCCCTATTTGACGACTGATCGGAGAAATTCTGATATGAGCAGGTCAGGACTGTCGCGCCGCGCCCTCCTCACCTCGGCCGGCGCCGGGGCCCTCACCGCCGTCATCGGCTGGAACACCGCCACCGCCGCCTGGGCCACCGAGGCCGACGCGGACACCGGCGCCGACATCGCCCGGCTGCCCGCCCTGGACGGCACGGTGACCCTGCGGGGCGAGGGCCTGGAGCGCTTCTCCGGCGACTTCGGACACCTCGTCACCGCCGCACCCCGGGCCGTGCTGCGCCCCGGCTCGGTGCGCGACGTGCAGCAGCTGGTCGCCTTCGCCCGCCGCCACCGCATCCCGGTGGCCGTCAACGGGCAGAGCGGGGACCTCGCGCAGCTCGGCGAGGCCGCACTGGAGTCGCACTCCAGCTACGGCCAGGCCAACCCCCGCGGCGGCGTCGCCATCGACGCCCGCGGCCTGTCCAAGGTCGTCTCGGTGCGCCCGGGGCGCGCCGTGGTCGAGGCCGGGGCGACCTGGGCGCAGGTCACCGAGGCGGGCCTGGCCGCGGGCTGGGTGCCGCCGGTGCTCACCGACTACCTGCACCTGTCGGTGGGCGGCACGCTGAGCGTCGGCGGCATCGGCGGCGGCGTGCAGCGCCACGGCATGCAGGTCGACAACGTGCTGGAACTGGACGTGGTGACCGGCACCGGCGAGCTGGTCACCGCCTCCCCCACCCGCAACCGCGAGCTGTTCGAGGCGGTGCTGGCCGGCGGCGGCCAGGTCGGCGTCATCGTGCGCGTCACCCTCGCCCTGGTGCGGGTGCCCGAGCGCGCCCACGTCTTCTCGCTGTACTACGACGACCTGGACGCCTACCTCGCCGACCAGGAGAAGGTGCTGGCCCGGCGCCGCTTCGACTTCCAGGTCGGCGACGTGGTGCGCAGCGCGGACGGTTCGCGCTGGCGCTACAAAGCGGAGCTGGTGGCGTTCGCGGACGCCGGGCAGGCGGTGGACCGGGCGGCGCTGCTGGCGGGGCTGGCGCCGGTGGAGACGGAGGTGGTGGAGCAGAGCTGGCGGGAGTACGCCTACCGGGTGGACGGCTTCTCGGGGTACCTGCGGGCGGCCGGGTTCTGGGCGCTGCCCAAGCCGTGGCTGAGCGTGTTCCTGCCGGCGTCCACGGCGCGGGCGTTCATGGCGCGGGCCGCCGAGGTGCTGACCGCCGCCGACCTGGGGGCGGGGCTGCTGCTGTTCTACCCGTACCTGCGCTCGAAGGTGAAGGCGCCGCTGGCGGTGCTGCCGGGGCGGGAGGAGGTGGGCTGGCACTTCGACCTGCTGGCCTTCCCGGGGCCGGGGTCGGACACGGCGGCGATGCTGGAGCGCAACCGGCTGCTGTACGACCTGGCGGTGGAGCTCGGCGGCAAGCGGTACCTGATCGGGGCGGTGCCGGGGATGACGCGCGCGGACTGGCAGCGCCACTACGGGGGGCTGTGGGAGCGGGTGGTGGCGGCCAAGCGGCGCTGGGACCCGGCGGGGATCCTCACCCCGGGGCAGGGCATCCACGCGTCCTGACGCGCCCTCGGGCCGCCCGCGTCACGGCGGGCGGCCCGGCGGCCGGGCCCAGGTGGCCGGGCGGCCCGGCGGTCGGGGCTCGGGCGGCCCGAGGGGGGCCGGGTGGCCGGGTGCTCAGGCGATCTCCATCTGGGCCATCATGCCCATCGCGGAGTGGTCCAGCAGGTGGCAGTGGTACGGGTAGCGGCCGCGGTAGGAGTCGAAGGCGGCCTGCAGGCGCACGCTCTCGCCGGGCATCAGGCGCACGGTGTCCTTGAGGCCCGATTCCTCGGGGCCGGGGGCCCTGCCGTTGCGCTGGAGGACGCGGAACTGCACCAGGTGCAGGTGGAAGTTGTGCGGGATGTCGGTGTTGGCGTTGTGGACGGTCCAGATCTCCGAGGTGCCGAAGGCGACGGCGGCGTCCACCCGGGCCGGGTCGTACACCTTGCCGTCGATCAGGCCGCGCGGGGCGACGCCGGCGCCGCCCTCCTCGACCTTGAGCACGACGGTGCGCTCGCGGGCCACCGGTCCCAGCGGCGGCAGGGTGCGCAGCCGGTCGGGGACGGAGGAGGGGTCGGGGGCGGGGCGTCCGACGTCGAAGCGCAGCACCTGGCCGATGTGTTCGGCGGGGCCCGGCGGCATGGAGTTGGTGAGCACGACGCTCGTGCCGGGGCGGTAGCGGGAGAAGTCGATGACGACGTCGGCGCGCTCGCCGGGCGAGAGGTCGACGGTGTCGGTGGTGTGGGGGCGTTCCAGCAGGCCGCCGTCGGAGCCGATCCAGGTGATGGGGCCGCCGTCGGCCAGGCGCAGGGAGAAGAAGCGCAGGTTGGAGGAGTTGAGCAGGCGGATGCGGTAGCGGCGGGCGGCGACGTCGACCTTGGGCCAGGGGCGGCCGTTGGCGAGGATGGTGGCGCGTCCGGCGGCGTCGTCCATGCGGTAGACGAGGTTGCCGGAGGCGTCGAAGCGGGCGTCGCGCAGCGCGATGGGCAGGTCGTAGCGGCCCGAGGGCAGCGGCAGGGCGGCCTCGGTGGCGTCGGTGAGCAGGTAGGTGCCGGCCAGTCCCCGGTAGACGTGCTCGGACTCCAGGTGGTGGGCGTGGTCGTGGAACCACAGGCTCGCGTGGGGCTGGTCGTTGGGGTAGGTGCAGGTGCGGGTGGCGCCGGCGTTCAGCAGGTTCATCGGGCCGCCGTCGCTGTCGACGGGGACGGCGGAGCCGTGCAGGTGGACGGAGACCGGGTCGTCCAGCAGGTTGGTCTGGCGCACGATCACCGGCCGTCCGGAGCGGGCGCGGATGACGGGCCCGGGGAAGGCGCCGTTGTAGGTGAGGACGTCGGTGCGGTGCCCGGGCAGGATGCGGGCGAAGGAGCGCAGCATGGTCACCGCGTAGGTGTCGGCGCCGCCGTCGGTGGAGACGGGGCTGAGCACCGGGGGCAGCGGCAGGGCGGTGGTGAACTTCGGGGCGAGCGCGGGGCCGGCGTCGGGGCCCGGGTCGGGGGCGGTGGCGCCCGCCGGGTGGGCGTGCCCCGCGTCCTGCGCGGCGGAGGCGGCGGAAGCGGAGGCGGAGGCGGCCGGGTGCTGGGTGGTGCGCACGAGCAGGACTCCTCCCCCGGTCGCCAGGGCGGCGCCGATCATCCTGCGTCTGGTCACCATCGCGTCTCTCCTCCCGGGTGGGCTCCCCCGGCCTCTCCCGGGTGGGGGCGGCCTTGTCCGGGGGTGATTGCAGCAGCGTCCGCTCGTGCCGCGCTGGGGTCCGGCTGGGGCCGCGGGCGGCGCCCTTCGGGCCGGTGGGGGGCGGTGCGGGTGGGGCCGGCGGGCGCCGCGGTGGGTGAGCTGCGGGTGTTGCGGGCGCCTTGCGCGGCGCCGCCACCGTGGCTGCGGACGCGGTCGAGGAACGCTCAAGGACTCGGCTCGCGGTGAACGCTCGTACTCGCCGGGGGCCCGGCGTGCTGCTCACCCGCGCGCCGGCCCCCGTCTGTCGAAGGACTCGAAGGGGAAGGGCCGGAGCGTGGACCTGCGGTACTGGCTGCCGAGGGCGGCCGAGGTGGCCGAGCGGTGGGGCGAGCGGTTCGGACCGCTGCGGCCGCACCCCTCGCACCTGGTGGACGAGGCGGACTTCGCCGCCGCGTTCGAGCGCTTCGCCAAGCGCCTGGAGCACAACTACCCGTTCTTCCACCCGCGTTACGCCGGACAGATGGTCAAGCCCCCGCACCCGGCGGCGGTCGTGGGCTACCTGACGGCGATGCGCTTCAACCCCAACAACCACGCCTACGAGGGCGGGCCGGCCACCAACGACATGGAACGCGAGTGCGTCGCGCAGCTCGCCGCCATGTTCGCGCTGCCCGCGCACGTGGGCCACCTGACCAGCAGCGGCACCATCGCCAACCTGGAGGCGCTGTACGTGGCGCGCCAGAGCCACCCCGGCCTCGGCGTCGCCCACAGCGCCCAGGCCCACTACACCCACAGCCGGATGTGCCACGTCCTGGGCGTCGAGAGCCACGCGGTGGCGGCCGACGCCGAGGGCCGGATGGACGTCGGCGCGCTGGAGGAACTGCTGCGCACCGGGCGGGTGGGCACCGTGGTGGTCACCTGCGGCACCACCGGGCCCGGCGCCGTCGACCCGGTGCACGAGATCCTCCCGCTGGCCCGCCGCTACGGGGCGCGGGTGCACGTGGACGCCGCCTACGGCGGGTTCTTCGCGCTGCTGGCCGCCGACGACGCGCTCGCGGCCTCGCTCGGGGTGGACACCGCGCCGTGGCGGGCCGTCGCCGGCTGCGACTCGGTGACCGTCGACCCGCACAAGCACGGCCTGCAGCCCTACGGCTGCGGGGCGGTGCTGTTCGCCGACCCCGGCATCGGGCGGCACTTCGCCCACGACTCCCCGTACACCTACTTCACCGACGCCGAACTGCACCTGGGCGAGATCAGCCTGGAGTGCTCGCGCGCCGGGGCCTCGGCCGCCGCGCTGTGGCTGACCCTGCAGTTGCTGCCGCTCACCCCCGAGGGCCTGGGCGCGGGGCTGGCCGCGAGCCGGCGCGCCGCCCTGGCCTGGGCCGAACTGATCGACAACAGCGAGGAGTTGACGCTGCACCAGCGGCCGCAGCTGGACATCCTCACCTACTTCCCCACCGTCCCCGGGACGCCGGCGCCCGCGCTGTCGGCGATCGACGCCGCCAGCGAGCACGTCCTGCGCCGGGGCATGGCCGACGAGCGGGACCCCGTCTACCTGAGCGTGCTGCGCGTGGACGCCGCCGACTTCACCCGCCGCCACCCCGGCGTGCGCGCGGACGCGGGCGGGGCCCGGGTGCTGCGCAGCGTGCTGATCAAGCCGGAGGCGGAGGAGTGGGTGGAGCCGCTGCACGCGCGGGTCACCGCCCTGGCCGCCGCGGCCGGTGCGGCCGGTGCGGCCGCCCGACCGTCACCCGACACGGCCGGTACGGCCGGTACGGCGAGGGCCACTGCCGCATCCCGTGCGGCCGACGTGACCGCCGCACCCGGTACCACCGATACGACCGAGGCGACCGTTGACCCGCCTTCCCCTTCGTCCGCCCCCTCGTTCGAGGAGAGTGCCCGTTGACCACCACCACCGCCCTGCCCGCCGCCGCGGGCACCGCCCTACGGCCCGCCCTACGGCCCGTCGTGCGCCCGGCCCGCCCGGGCGAGGAGGACGCCCTCGCCCACCTGCTCGCCGCCGCCTTCGCCGACGACGCGCTGATGCTCTGGGCCTTCCCCGACCCCGGCCACCGCGCCCGCGTGATGCCCGCCTTCTTCCGCGTCCACGTCGAACAGTGCCTGGCCCACCGGGGCGCCCTGGTCGCCCACCGGGCCACCACCGGCGACGACACCGCGCAGGACGGCGAGCCGCTGGGGGCACTGCTGTTCCTGCCGCCCGGCCACTGGGACGACCCCGGCCCGAAGGACGGCACCGCCGCCCGGGCCCTCGCCGAGGCGATCGACGCCGCCGGCCACGACGGGCCCGCCCGCCGCCTGGCCGCCATCACCCGCCTGCAGACCCTGCGCCACCCGCGCCACCGCTCCCACCACTACCTCGCCTTCGTCGGCGTGCACCCCGACGCCCGCCGCACCCGCACCGGCCGGGCCCTGCTGCACGCCTTCCTCGCCGAGGTCGACGCCACCGGCCAGGCCGCCTACGCCGAGACCAGCTCCCCCGGCGGGGCCCACCTGCTCGCCGACGGCGGCTTCACCCGCTTCGGCGAGGCCATCGCCCTGCCCGGCGGCGGCCCCCGCCTGGCCCCGGTGTGGCGGGGGCCCCGATGACCGCCCCCGCCCTGCCCGCCGCCCCCGCCGACTCCCCGGCGCTGCGCCTGTACAGCGCCGGACAGATCGACGCCGGCCACGCCGCCGAACGCCCCGAGGCCGCCGAGACCCTCGCCTGGGCGCGGGCCTTCCTCACCACCGCCCACCCCGACCTCGGCCGCAGCGGCCCGGTCTGCCCCTACACCCAGCCCTCGCTGCGCCGCGGCCTGTTCCACATCGCCGTCGCCGACGGCTCCCCCGACGGGGACCTGCCCCGCCTGGTCGCCGAACTGCGCGCCCGCTACGACGCGTTGCTCGCCGCCCTGACGGAGGAGTCCGACCGCGAACTGCTCACCGTCCTGCTGGTCATGCCCCAGCTGGACCGCGAGGACTCCACCGTGCTGGACGAGCTGCAGCGCAAGGCCAAGGACGAGTTCGTCGAACAGGGCCTGATGATCGGCCAGTTCCACCCGGTCTGCGAGGAACCCGGCCTGTGGAACCACACCTTCAGGCCGCTGCGCGCCCCCGTCCCGCTGCTCGCGGTGCGCAAGCTCCTGGTCTTCGACCTGCCCTTCCTCGCCGGCGACGAGACCCACCTGAACCACTACCTGGCCCGCTTCGCCCCCGAGGTCCCCGCCCGCATCCGCGCCCAGCTGGTCACCAGCGTCCGCGCCCGCCGGCAGAACGCCGCCGCCTGACCCCCCTCCCCCGCGCGCGCGGAGCCGGCCGGCGCCCGGCTC
>NZ_JBHXEM010000175.1:0-15865 GCF_042724755.1 Kitasatospora sp. NPDC127067
AGCCGGGCCGGACGGGGGTGTGCCGGCCCGGCTCCCGTGCCCGGCGTCAGGAGTCGCGTCGAACAGCCTCGACGCGACGGCGCCGGAGCACCATGCCGGCCCAGCCGACACCGATCGCGGCAGCGCCCGCGAGCAGCAGCGGACCGGTGGCCGAGGTGCCGCCCACGGCCGCGGAGGCGGTCGGGATCACCTGGCCGGCCGGGGAGTTCGGGTCCCCGCCGTGGCCGTGGTGGGCGACCGTGGACTTGGACGCGTCGGCCGCGATCTGGGCGTCGCTGGGAGCGGCCGGGGCCTGGGCGGCGAGCGCCGACACGGCCGTGGTGGAGGCGCCGAAGTCGACGTCGGAGCAGGAGTAGAAGGCCTCCGGGCTGTCGCTGCGCTGCCACACCGTGTAGAGGACCTGGCGGCCGGTGCGCTGCGGCAGGGTGCCGGAGTAGGTGTAGAACCCGTTGACCGCGTTGCGGTCGACCTGCACCTTGGCCACCGGGGCCGGGTCGAGGTCCGACCACTTCAGCGGCTTGGTCGGGTCGTAGCCCGCCTTGGTGATGTAGACGGTCTGGGTGCCGACGTGCGGCGCGGTGGTGCGGAACTGGAAGGTGAAGGATCCGGCCTTCACCGCGGTGGCCGGCCAGTCGGTGCGCGGCCAGTCCAGCGCCGCGTACTTGTCGCGGTTGGCCGAGCAGAGCTTGCCGTCCGGGATCAGCGCCTGGTGGTTGCCGTTGGCGTTGGCGATGTTGACCTCGTTCCAGTCGTACAGCGGCTGGGTGCCGCTCGCGGCGACGAGGTCCTTGCAGACCTGGGACACCGGGTGCTCGGGGCCCTCGGCGTAGCAGGCGGCGACCCGGCTGACGGGGTTGGTCATCGTGCCGTGGGCGCTGGCGGTGCCGGCGGTGGCACCGGCCACCGCGAGGAGCGCGGCGCCGATCACGCCGACGGACAGGGCATTGCGCTTGATGGACATGGGGTGGGGACTCCTTGACCGTCGTTCCGGGCACGTGTGGGGGAGAAGCGGGCACGCCTGCCCGTTCGGGGGCCGCCGGCCCGGCGCACGGCCCCCGGCCAGAGCGTAGGATTGGTCTGGACCAGATGGCAATAGCCGCGCGTACTGTGCTTGTTGACGGACTGTAGGCCCCCGAGCAGCGCAAAGGCCCGACGGACGGCCGTGGTTAGCCGTTCCATCGGGCCCCGTTAAGGCTCCGGAAAGGTCAGCGCCGCATGTCGTGGATGATGCCGGCCTGGATCACGAGGTCGCTGTTGACGGTCGAGTTCCCGTCGATGGTGTTGATGATGTACGTCCCGCCCACCTTGTTGAACCGCCCGGGGGCGAACTCCGCGAGGATCTCGAAGAGTTCCTCGGCCGCCTGCGGCTCCGTCCGGAACAGTGTGCGCAGCCGGTTGCGCAGGGCCGCGGCCTGGTCGGCCAGGACCTCCTGGTCGCCGTCGGCCTCCAGCACCTCGGCGCGGATCACCTCCAGCTCGGCGCTCGCCTCCTCGTCCCGCTCGCCGCGCCCGAACAGCCGGGCGATCCGTGAACCGGCCTGATTCCAGGCGGCCGTGGCCATCAGACCGGCCACGGAGGCCGCTCCGGACCTCACCATCTCCTGCACGAGCTCGGCATCCATGCGACCCCTCCCGGTTCCAGCTTCAGTGTCGGCACCACGGTAGGGCAAAGCCGGACGAAGTGTCAGAGGAACGTCCTGCCCTCGCCCCGGTACGTCGGCACGGTCCGTACGATCCGGTCGTCCTCGATCAGGTGCAGCTCGGCGAAGCGTTCGCACAGCTCACCCGCCTTGGCGTGCCGGAACCAGACCCGGTCGCCGATCAGCAGGTCGTCCGCCGCGGAGCCGAGCAGCGGGGTCTGCACCTCCCCGGCGCCCTCCATCGGGTCGTAGCGCAGCCCGGCCGGCAGGTACGGCACCGGCGAGCGGTCCGGGCCGGCCGCGCCGGAGGCCGGGTAGCCGCCGCCGAGGACGGTCACCACGCCGAGGCCGGGGCGGCGCACCACCGGCTGGCCGAAGAGCGCGGCCGGGCGGCCCCGGAACGTGCGGTAGTTGTCGAACAGCTGCGGCTGGTACAGCCCGGAGCCGGCCGCGACCTCGGTGACGGCGCGTTCGGCCACGGTGGACTCCACGCTGCCGGTGCCGCCGCCGTTGACGAACTCCAGGTCGGCGACCTGTCGCAGTCGCCGGACCGTCGCCGCGCGCCGCTCGGTCAGCTCGGCCCGGGCCTTGGCCTGCATCAGGCGGATCAGCCCGGAGCGCACCGGCCGGCCGGGCACCCGGTCGCCCACCCCGGCGACGTGCCCCTCGTACGCCATCAGGCCGACCACCCGGAAGCCCCGGCGGCGCTGGACGAGCTCGGCGAAGGCGCCGAGGTCCTCGGGGGTGCGCAGCGGCGAGCGCCGGGCGCCCACCCGGACCCGGCCGCCGAGCAGGTGCAGCGAGGTGTCCAGCTCCAGGCAGACCCGCACCTCGGCGTCGCCGCCGCGGGCCCGGTCGATCAGGTCCAGTTGGGCCGGGTCGTCCAGCACCACGGTGATCTCGCGGGCGGCCCCGGGGTCGGCGGTGAGTTCGGCGAAGCCGGCCCGGTCGGCGGAGGGGTAGGCGAGCAGGATGTCGCGGACGCCGGTGCGGGCCAGCCAGAGCGACTCGTCCAGGGTGAAGCTCATCACCCCGAGGAAGCCGTCCACGGCCAGCGCCCGCTCCAGCAGCGCCCGGCAGCGGATCGACTTGCTGGCCAGCCGGATCGGCTTGCCGCCCGCCCGGCGGACCAGGTCGGCGGCGTTCGCGTCGAACGCGGCGAGGTCCACGACGGCCACCGGCCCGTCCAGGTGGGCGGTGGCGCGGTCGTACCGGAGGCGGTCGGAGACCGGGGCGGGCGCGGTCGCGGGTGCGTCGAGGATCACCATGGGCGCAGGGTGCCACACCGCGCTACCGGTGGGTAGGCCCCGCGTACGGGGAACGTGCACGGAAATGGGGCCGCTCGCGCGCGGTGGCATAGGGTCGGGCGGGTGGACCGCAAAGACTTCTCCAACCCGGCGTTCGTCGGCAAGAGCATCCCGAACCCCGGCTTCTCCGACGACGACGGCACCGCCGACCCGGCGCTCACCGAGGCCCTCGCGCGCTGGTCGCGGGACGGCGCGGCCGAGTCGGAGGTGCTGGCGGCGCTGACCCCCACCCGGCTGATGGTCCCGATCGTCGCGATCCTCGGCGAGGTCGAGGTGGACGCGCACGGGCACCGGCACGAGAAGACCAGCGACATGGCCGTCCCGGTGCTGGAGGCCCCGGACGGGCGCCGCGCGCTGCCGGCCTTCACGTCGCTGGAGGCGCTGGCCCGCTGGCGCGCCGACGCCCGTCCGGCGCCGACGGCGGCCCCGCAGGCCGCGATGGTCGCCTTCTCGGAGCGGGCCGACACGCTGCTGATCGACCCGGCCGGGCCGGTGCCGTTCCAGCTGAGCGGCGCCCGGCTGCGGGCGCTGGCGGAGAACCGGCCGTTCCTGCCGCCGGCCCTGGACCCGGAGGTGCGCGAGGCGGTCCGCGGGCTGCTGGCGGCGGAGCCGCAGGTGGTCACCGGGCTGCTGGCGGGCTCGGAGGGCTCCGACGGGGTGCTCGCGGTGGTGTTCGACCCGGCGCTGGACCAGGCGGGCCTGCAGGCGGCCGCGCAGCGGGTGGGGCGGGCGGTGGCCGCGGACCCGCTGCTGCGGGTGCGGCTGGACCGGGGGCTGGACCTCGCGGTGCTGCCGGCGAGCGCGGAGCTGCCGGGGGAGCCGCTCTACAGGCGTTGACGGAGCGGGAGGTCGGGCACGCGCGTGCCTGACCTCCCGCGAGCGGTCAGGAGTAGACCGGCCCGGTGAACTTCTCGCCCGGGCCCGCGCCCGGGGCGTCCGGGACGATCGAGGCCTCGCGGAAGGCGAGCTGGAGCGAGCGCAGCCCGTCGCGCAGCGGCGCGGCGTGGAAGTTGCTGATCTCCGGGGCGCCGGCGGTGACCAGCCCGGCCAGTGCGGTGATCAGCTTGCGGGCCTCGTCCAGGTCCTTGTCCTTGTCGCCGCCCTCGGCGAGACCGCACTTGACGGCGGCGGCGCTCATCAGGTGCACCGCGACGGTGGTGATCACCTCGACGGCCGGGACCTCGGCGATGTCGCGGGTGAGGTCGTCGAAGCCGATCGCGTCGTCGTCCGCGCCGGGGTTCTGGGTGGGCTCGCTGCTCAAGGTGGGCTCGTTCCATCGTGTCGGTCTGTCCGTACCCATGGAGCGTACAAGGGCCCCTTCGGTACCAGGACGCGGCCGTATCCGCGCCGGGGGGCGGCCGTTCCCCGCGCCGGGAGGCGGCCGCGCGGAGGGGCGGAATAGCGTTCGCCCCCCCGACGCTGTAAGCTTCGAGACTGACCGGCCGGGATCCCGTATGGGCACTCGGCCAGCAAGTGGAGGCTCCACTGAGGAGGCCCGAGAGGGCAACCGCGAAAGTCTCCCACCTGGTCGGCCTCAGGGTCGACGGGTCCCGGTCCGCGACGGGCGCCACTGGCGCCGAGTCGCCGCAGCGCCCCTCACCGGGCGTCGCCCCCGGTTGTGTGGAGCCCCGCTTGTACCGAGCGGGGCTTTTTTCGTGTGGCGGTGTACGTACCGGACAGCGCAGCACGAATGAAGCCCCGCCCAGTGGTCGAGTCCACTACGTGCGACCGCCGTCCGACGGCCGCATCGCAGAAGGTGCAACCGAGGAGGCCCCATCAGCACCGAGCCCCGCATCAACGACCGGATTCGCGTCCCCGAGGTGCGACTCGTCGGTCCCAGCGGCGAGCAGGTCGGCATCGTGCCGCTTGCCAAGGCGCTGGAGCTCGCGCAGGAGTACGACCTCGACCTGGTCGAGGTCGCGGCGACCGCCCGGCCGCCGGTGTGCAAGCTCATGGACTACGGCAAGTTCAAGTACGAGTCGGCCATGAAGGCCCGTGAGGCGCGCAAGAACCAGGCGCACACGGTCATCAAGGAGATGAAGCTCCGGCCGAAGATCGACCCGCACGACTATGACACCAAGAAGGGTCACGTCGTCCGGTTCCTCAAGCAGGGCGACAAGGTCAAGATCACGATCATGTTCCGCGGTCGTGAGCAGTCCCGCCCCGAGCTGGGCTTCCGTCTGCTTCAGCGGCTCGCCGACGACGTCCAGGACCTGGGCTTCGTGGAGTCCTCGCCCAAGCAGGACGGCCGTAACATGATCATGGTCCTTGGCCCGCACAAGAAGAAGACCGAGGCGATGGCCGAGGCCCGCGCCCTCGCGGACGCCCGCAAGGCCGAGCGTCAGGGCCGCACCGCCGGCTCCGACGCCGCTGCGGAGACCGAGGACGATGACGTCGTGACCGAGGTCGAGGACGTCGAGGTCGAGGACGTCGCGACCGAGGACGAGGACGTCGCGACCGAGGCGCAGGACGCCCCGGCCGAGGCGCCGGCCGTCGAGGCCGACGCTCCGGTCGAGCAGCCGGCCGCCTCCCAGGGCGCCTGAGCCCTCACCGGCCAGGAGGCCCGGGAGACCGGCCCCCAGGGTGACGGGGCGGCCCGCCCGGTCACCGCAGATCCATCCAGTTCACGCCCGCGCGGCGCACGTCGCGCGGGCGCGGACGGGACTGACGAGGAGATACGGCGAAATGCCGAAGCAGAAGACGCACAGTGGCGCCAGCAAGCGCTTCAAGATCAGTGGCTCTGGCAAGGTGCTGCGCGAGCGCGCCGGCCGCCGCCACCTCCTGGAGCACAAGCCCTCGACGCTGACCCGCAAGCTGGCCGGGACCGTCGAGCTGGCCCCCGCTGACGCCAAGAAGATCAAGAAGCTTCTCGGCAAGTGATCGCCCTCCCGCCCGGCGCGAGCCGCGAGCGGGGCAGCTGATCCTTCCCGACCCATTCGAATGACGGACCACGTGAAGTAGTCCGTGGTCCAACCCAAGGAGTAATCAAGTGGCACGCGTCAAGCGGGCAGTCAACGCCCACAAGAAGCGCCGGGTCATCCTGGAGCGCGCCAGCGGCTACCGTGGCCAGCGTTCGCGCCTGTACCGCAAGGCCAAGGAGCAGGTCACCCACTCGCTGGTCTACAACTTCAACGACCGCAAGAAGCGCAAGGGCGACTTCCGTCAGCTGTGGATCCAGCGCATCAACGCTGCGGCCCGTGCCAACGGCATCACCTACAACCGCTTCGTGCAGGGCCTGAAGGCCGCCAGCGTCGAGATCGACCGCAAGATGCTGGCCGACCTGGCCGTCAACGACCCGGGTGCGTTCGCCTCCCTGGTCGAGGTCGCCCAGAAGGCGCTGCCGGCCGACGTGAACGCCCCGAAGGCCGCCGCCGACGCCGCCTGATCTTCCGAGATCGGTTGAGCTCTGACCGGACCCGCAGGCTCGCCTGCGGGTCCGGTCCTGCTTTTCCCCCTCCTTCAGCGCCTCCGGAGAACGAGACCATGCCGAGCACCGACACCCCCCTGCTGACCTCCCTGCGCTCGCCGCGCGTCGTGGCCGCCCGCCGGCTGGCCAAGCGCAACCAGCGCACCAAGGAGCGCCGCTTCCTGGCCGAGGGCCCGCAGGCCGTCCGGGAGGCCATCGCCTTCGGCAGGCTGCCGGGCAGCGGCGAGCACGCCGTGGTCGAGGTCTACGCGACCCCGGAGGCCGCCGAGCGGCACGCCGGCATCGTCGATGCCGCCCTGGTCGAGGGACTGCCGGTGCTGACCGCCACCGACGAGGTGATCGCGGAGATCTGCGACACGGTGACGCCGCAGGGCATCGTGGCGCTCTGCCGCTTCGTCGACACCCCGTTCGCCGAGGTGCTCAAGGCCCGTCCGAAGCTGGTCGCGATCCTCGCCCACGTGCGCGACCCCGGGAACGCCGGCACGGTGCTGCGCACCGCCGACGCGGCCGGGGCGGACGCCGTGGTGCTCACCGACGCCTCGGTGGACCTCTACAACCCGAAGGCCGTCCGGGCCTCCGTGGGCAGCCTGTTCCACCTGCCGGTGGCGGTCGGGGTGCCGGTCGAGGAGGCCGTCGGCAGGCTGCGCGAGGCCGGCGTCCGGGTGCTCGCCGCGGATGGCGCGGGGGAGCGCGACCTGGACCGGGAGCTCGACGAGGGCACCCTGGGGGCGCCCGGCGCATGGGTGTTCGGCAACGAGGCCTGGGGGCTTCCGGAGGAGACCCGCGCGCTCACCGACGAGGTCGTGCGCGTCCCGATCCACGGCCACGCCGAGAGCCTCAACCTGGCCACCGCGGCGGCGGTCTGCCTGTACGCCTCCGCGCGCGCCCAGCGCTCGCCCGGCGGCTGCCGCTCGAACGCCTGACGCACCCGGGGGCGCGTCAGGATCCACGCGGCAAGCCCTACTGCACGGGCCGGGGAGGCGCTAGGGTCTGCCTCGGTGGGGGGAACGGCACGGTGGGTAATCGGGGAGGCAACCCATGGTCGGCAGCGGACCCGAGCTCGACCCGGACGACCTGCCGGACGGCTTGGTGGTCGCCGACGCGCTGGGCCGGGTGGTCTGCTTCAACCGGGCCGCGGCCCGGCTCACCGGCGTGCTCCCGCAGGCCGCGCTCGGCAGCGGACTGGAGGACGTCCTCCCGCTGGAGGACCTGGACGGCCGCCGCTGGTGGCCGCTGACCGACCCGTACGGCGGTCTGGCCACCCGCACCCGCCAGCCGGAGCGCAACCTGCTGCTGCCCGGGGGGCGCGAGGTGCTGGTCTCCGCCCGGTACGTGCGCAGCGCGCCGGGCGGGCCGCTGGAGCGCCTGGTGATCGCCCTGCGCGGCACCGAGGCCCGGCGCCGCACCGAGCGCAGCCACGCCGAGCTGATCGCCACCGTGGCGCACGAGCTGCGCTCCCCGCTGACCAGCGTCAAGGGCTTCACGGCGACGCTGCTGGCCAAGTGGGAGCGGTTCACCGACGGGCAGAAGCGGCTGATGCTGGAGACCGTGGACGCGGACGCCGACCGGGTCACCCGGCTGATCGCCGAGCTGCTGGACATCTCCCGGATCGACTCCGGCCGGCTGGAGCTGCGCAAGCAGGTGGTCGACCTGGCCGCGGCGGTGCGCCGGCACGTCGAGCGCAAGGTCGCCACCGGCATCCCCGAGGACCGTTTCGACATCCGGATCGGCGAACCGCTGACCGTCCTGTGGGCCGACCCGGACAAGGTCGACCAGGTGCTGGCCAACCTGCTGGAAAACGCGGTGCGGCACGGCGAGGGAACTGTCACCATCGAGGTGGCACCGGCCAAGGAGGTCGTCGAGGCGCCCGTCTGGGAGCGCAGCGGCACCCCGCCCCGCATCGTGGAAGGCACAGCGGTCACCGTGAGCGACGAAGGCAGCGGCATCCCCGAGGAGTCGATGCCCCGCGTCTTCACCCGCTTCTGGCGCGGCTCCAAGCGCGGCGGCACGGGCCTGGGCCTCTACATCGTCAAGGGCATCGTGGAGGCCCACGGCGGCTCGATCCGCGTCGACCGCGCGCCCGGCGGCGGCGCCCGGTTCCGATTTATCCTGCCCGCCGGGGTGCCCGACTTCATGCTCTGAAGGAGCATGAACGACAAGCACGGCATGCTCTGAAGGAGCATGAACGACAAGCACGGCATGCTCTGAAGGAGCATGCACGGCAAGCGCACCGCGTGCTCGGAGTTCCCGAGCAGGTCGGGCGTCGTCTCCCCGGACGGGCTTCGCGGCAGCGGTGATACCCGCTGCGACTACACTCGACCTTTGGCGTTGGCCCAAAGACCTTGAGCACGGACGAGCAGGAGCACGGGAAAGATAGAGATGTCGGCACCCAACAAGTCGTACGACCCGGTCGAGGTCGAGGCCCTCAAGCCCGAGGTGGTGGAGCAGGCGCGGGACGAGGCGATCGCCGCGTTCGCCGCCGCCGGCTCCCTGGACGAACTGAAGCAGGCCAAGGTCGCCCACACCGGCGACCGCTCCGCGCTCTCGCTCGCCAATCGCGAGATCGGCGCTCTGCCCCCGCACGCGAAGGCGGCGGCCGGAAAGCTGATCGGCCAGGCCCGCGGGGCGGTCAACCAGGCCCTCGCCAAGCGGCAGGCCGAGCTGGAGGCGGAGCGCGACGCCCGCGTGCTGGTCGAGGAGGCGGTGGACGTCACGCTGCCGTACGACCGCGCCCCGCGCGGCGCCCGGCACCCGCTGACCACCATGGCCGAGCGCATCGAGGACACCTTCGTCGCGATGGGCTACCAGGTCGCGGAGGGCCCCGAGGTCGAGGCCGAGTGGCTCAACTTCGACGCCCTCAACCTGGGCCCGGACCACCCGGCCCGCTCGATGCAGGACACCTTCTTCGTCCAGGCCCCGGACGGCTCCGCCGACTCCGGCGTGGTGCTGCGCACCCAGACCTCCCCGGTCCAGGCCCGCACCATGCTCGACCGCGAGCCCCCCGTCTACGTGGTCTGCCCGGGCCGGGTCTACCGGACCGACGAGCTGGACGCCACCCACACCCCGGTCTTCCGGCAGGTCGAGGGCCTCGCGGTGGACGAGGGCATCACCTTCGCCGACCTCAAGGGCACCATCGAGGTCCTGGTCGAGAAGCTGATCGGTGGTGGCCTGGAGCTGCGCTGGCGCCCGTCCTACTTCCCGTTCACCGAGCCGAGCGCGGAGATCGACCTCCAGTGCTTCGTGTGCCGCGGTGCGAGCGTCGGCAACCCGGACCGGCCGTGCCGGACCTGTTCCTCCGAGGGCTGGATCGAGCTCGGCGGCTGCGGCGTGGTCAACCCGCGGGTGCTGGTCGCCTGCGGCGTCGACCCCAACCGCTACAGCGGCTTCGCCTTCGGCCTGGGCCTGGAGCGGATCCTGATGAATCGTCACAACGTCGCCGACATGCGCGACATGGTCGAGGGTGACGTCCGCTTCACCCTCCCGTTCGGGATGGAGATCTGATGCGCGTCCCGCTTTCCTGGCTGCGCGAGTACGTCGACCTGCCGGCCGGCGAGACCGGCCGTGACGTCGCGGAGCGCCTGGTCCGGGCCGGCCTGGAGGTCGAGACCGTCGAGCAGATCGGCACGGACCTCAAGGGTCCGCTGGTGGTCGGCGAGGTGCTCTCCATCGAGGAGCTGTCCGGCTTCAAGAAGCCGATCCGGCACTGCTTCGTGAACGTCGGCGACGCCAACGGCACCGGCGAGCCGCAGGAGATCGTCTGCGGCGCGACCAACTTCGCCGTCGGCGACAAGGTCGTGGTCGTGCTCCCGGGCGCCGTGCTGCCCGGCCCGTTCCCGATCGCGGCCCGCAAGACCTACGGCCACACCTCGGCCGGCATGATCTGCTCCGCCCGCGAGCTGGGCATGGGCGACGACCACGACGGCATCATCGTGCTCCCCCCGGAGTTCGAGCCCGGCACCGACGCCATCGAGCTGCTCCAGCTCGTCGACGAGGTGCTCGACATCGCCGTCACCCCGGACCGCGGCTACTGCCTGTCCATGCGCGGCGTGGCCCGTGAGGCCGCCGCCGCGTACGGGCTGCCGCTGGCCGACCCGGCGCTGCTCGACGTGCCGCCGGCGAACTCCTTCGGCTACCTGGTGAAGGTCAACGACCAGGCCGGCTGCGACCGCTTCGTGGCCCGTACGGTCGTCGGCGTCGACCCGAACGCCAAGTCCCCGATCTGGCTGCAGCGCCGGCTCCAGAAGTCGGGCATCCGCCCGATCTCGCTGACCGTCGACATCACCAACTACGTGATGCTGGAGGTCGGCCAGCCGCTGCACGCCTACGACAAGCAGCGCGTGTCGGGCCCGATCACGGTCCGCCGGGCGGAGCAGGGCGAGAGCCTCACCACTCTCGACGGGGTCGAGCGCAAGCTCTCCGCCGAGGACCTGCTGATCTGCGACAACAGCGGCCCGATCGGCCTGGCCGGTGTGATGGGCGGCGCTTCCACCGAGATCCTCGACCCGGCCGCGGGGCCGGGCACCACCGAGGTGATCATCGAGGCGGCGCACTTCGACGCGGTCGCCATCGCCCGCAGTGCCAAGCGGCACAAGCTGCCCTCCGAGGCGTCCAAGCGCTTCGAGCGCGGCGTCGACCCGGAGGCCGCCCGCGCCGCCGCGCAGCGCGCCGTCGACCTGCTGGTCCTGATCGCCGGCGGCACCGCCGAGGCCGGGGTCACCGACATCGCGGCCCCGCACCCGGTTCGCACCATCACCATCGCCGCCGACCTGCCCGACCGGGTGGCCGGCACCGGGTACGGCCGCGAGACCGTCACCCGGCGCCTGCAGGAGATCGGCTGCTCGGTCTCCGGCGCCGACGTCCTGGAGGTCACCCCGCCGACCTGGCGCCCGGACCTCACCGACCCGTACGACCTCGCGGAGGAGGTCATCCGGCTGGAGGGCTACGACAACGTCCCCGCCCGGATGCCCGACGTTCCCCCGGGCAAGGGCCTGACCGAGGCCCAGCGGGTGCACCGCCGGATCGGCGTCGCGCTGGCCGGGGCCGGCTACGTCGAGGTCAACAACTACCCGTTCCTCGGCGAGACCGCCTTCGAGGCGCTCGGCCTGGAGGCGGACGACCGGCGCCGCCGCACGGTGAAGCTGGTCAACCCGCTGAACGACGAGGAGCCGGCGCTGCGCACCACGCTGCTGCCGGGCCTGCTCGGCGCGCTGCGCCGCAACGTCGGCCGGGGCAACACCGACCTGGCGATCTTCGAGACCGGCACCGTCTTCCTGCCCAAGGACGAGCTGAGCGTGGCCCCGCGTCCGGCGGTCGACCACCGGCCCAGCGACGAGGAGCTGGCCGCGCTGGACGCCGCGCTGCCGGACCAGCCGCGCCGGATCGCCGTCGCCCTCGCGGGCGAGCGGCTGCCGTCGGGCTGGTGGGGCAAGGGTGCCCAGGCCTTCTGGGCGGACGCCGTCGAGGCGGCCCGCACGGTGGCCCGGGCGGCCGGCATCGAGCTGACCGTCCGGCAGGGCCAGCTGGCCCCGTGGCACCCGGGCCGTTGCGCCGAGCTGCTGGTGGCCGGCACCGACCGGGTGGTCGGCCACGCCGGTGAGCTGCACCCGCGGGTGGTCAAGGCGCTCGGGCTGCCGGCCCGCACCGCCGCGATGGAGATCGACATCGACCTGCTCACCGCCGACGGCGCCGAGCGGGTCGGCGGTCCGACCGTCTCCGGTTTCCCGGTGGCGACCCAGGACGTCGCGCTGATCGTCGACACCGCTGTCCCGGCCGCCGAGGTCGAGGCCGCGCTGCGCTCCGGCGCGGGCGAACTGCTGGAGGCCATCCGGCTGTTCGACGTGTTCACCGGTGAGCAGGTCGGCGAGGGCAAGAAGTCGCTGGCGTACGCGCTGCGCTTCCGCGCGACCGACCGCACCCTGACCGCCGACGAGGCGACCGCCGCCCGCGAGGCGGCCGTCGCCGAGGCCGTCGCCCGCACCGGCGCGGTGCTGCGCGGCGTCTGACGCGGCCGCAGTACCCAGGAGGGCCCCGCCCCGGACCACGAGTCCGGGGCGGGGCCCTTTCCGTTTCCTCGGGTTGACACTGCCCCGGGTTGACGGTGCGTCGGTCCATCGTTTATCTCTTTACCTATGGAAGTAGATAAAGACGATGCCGACCAGCCCTCCCCGATCGAGTTCCGCCTGGACCCGGCCTCCGGCGTCCCGACCTACCTGCAGCTCGTGCAGCAGGTCGAACGGGCGCTGCGGATGGGCTGGTTGACCGAGGGGGACCGGCTGCCCCGGGTGCGTGAGGTGGTGGCCGGGCTGGCGATCAACCCGAACACCGTGCTCAAGGCGTACCGCGAACTGGAGCACCGCGGCCTCGCGGCCGGCCGCCGGGGCCAGGGCACCTTCGTGCGGGGCCTGCCCGCCGGGGTGGTGCCGCTGCGCGAGCGGGCCGCGCTGCGCCGCGGGCTGCTGGACTGGATGCGCTCGGCGCGGACCGCCGGGCTGGACGAGGAGGGGATGGCCGCGGTGTTCGAGGACGCGCTGCGCGACCTGCGCGAGGACCGGGACGGGGTGGTGGCCTGATGGCCGTGGACACGGTGATCGACTGCGCCGGGCTCGGCAAGCGCTACCGGCGCTCCTGGGCGCTGCGGGACTGCCGGCTCGCCGTCCCCGCCGGGCACGTGGTGGCCCTGGTCGGCCCCAACGGCGCCGGCAAGACCACGCTGCTCAGCCTGGCCGCCGGACTGACCCTGCCGAGCGAGGGCGCGCTGACCGTCCTCGGCGACCAACTGCCCGGCTCCCCGCGCGCCTTGGACCGGATCGGCTTCGTCGCCCAGAACGCCGCGCTCTACCCCGGCGTGCCCGTGCGCGACCTGCTGGCGATGGGCCGTCACCTCAACCGCCGCTGGGACGACGCCCGGGCCCGTACCCACCTGGACGGCCTGGGCATCCCGCTGGACCGCAAGTACGGCCGCCTCTCCGGCGGTCAGCAGGCCCAGGTCTCGCTCGCGCTGGCACTCGCCAAGCGCCCCGAACTCCTGCTGCTGGACGAGCCCCTGGCCGCTCTCGACCCGCTCGCGCGGCACGACTTCATGGCCGTGCTGCTGACCGCGGTGGCCGAGGACGGGATGTCGGTGGTGTTCTCCTCGCACGCCGTCAACGAACTGGAGCAGAGCTGCGACTACCTGGTGGTGCTCGGCGCCGGCCGGGTCCAGGTCGCGGGGGAGGTGGACGACCTGCTGGCCGGCCACCGGATGCTCACCGGCCCGACCGCCGAGGCCGACCGGGTGGCCGGACAGCTGCCGGTGGTCCGCGACCGCCGGGCCGGCACCCAGTCCCACCTGCTGGTCCGTACCGGCGGCGTGGACGCCCCGGTCTCCGGCTCCTGGCACCAACAGCGCGTCGGGCTGACGGAGTTGGTGCTCGCCTATCTGCGCGAGCCGGCCGCCTCCGCCCTCCCCGGCCCGCGCGGGGCCGTCCACCCGACCGAGAAGGTGCTGCTGCCGTGAGCTCCCTGTCCCTCGCCCCGCCCCGCTCCGCCGTCCTGCGGGCGGCCGGGTTGCGGCACCGGCCCGCGCTGCTGACCCTGCTGACGGTGATGGCCGCGATCTCCCTCGGGCTGCTGGTCCACGGCTGGTACCTGCACGACGGCCTGGCCCGCACCGGCGCGGCCTCCTGCGACCCGGCCACCGACGCCTGCATGGCCATGTACAAGCAGTTCCTGCGCGAGTACGGCGACGGCCTGCTGGCGCTCGACTCCGTGTTCTACGTCCTCGGCGGGGCCTTCGGGGCCTTCCTCGGGGGCCCGCTGCTGGCACGGGAGTTCGAGCACGGCACGGTGCGTTTCGCCTGGACCCAGGGCGCCGGGCGGACCCGCTGGACGGTGGGCGGCCTGGTCATGGGCGGCGCGGTGCTGGCCGTCGTGGCGGCGCTGTTCGGACTGCTGCTGCGCTGGTGGAGCGGGCCGCTGACGCTCCGGGTCGGGGGGTTCAGCCCGGAGGTCTTCGTGCAGACTCCGCCGGTGCTGGTCGGACGGGTGCTGGTGGCCTTCGGGGCCGCGGTGCTGGCCGGTGCGGTGCTCCGCCGTACGGTGGTCGCGGTGGGGGCCGGCCTGCTGGCCTCGGTCGCGCTGCCGTTCCTCGCCCACTCCGTGCGCGCGCACTACCTGCCTCCGCTGGAGGACGCGGTGCACTCCATGAAGCCCATGGCGCTGGACGACCGCTGGGTGCTGAACGTCTGGTTCTCCGACCCGGCCGGGAAGCGGATCTCGACGGGCGCCTTCTACGACATCGGCGGGGACTTCGCCCACCTCCAGGAGCTGGTGCGCGACGGCGGCTACACCGCGCACGAGGTGTACCAGCCGGCGAGCAGGTTCTGGCCGTTCCAGTTCATCGAGTTCGGCTGGACGCTCCTGCTCGCGGTGGCGTTGTGCGCGGCGGCGGTCTGGTGGGTGCGGCGCCGGGCGTTCTGAGCCCCGGCCGCCAAGATCTCTTGAAGAGGTTCCGTCAAAACCCTTGCGGGAGTACGGCGTCAGGGCTTTTCCTTTTTCTCGTTAGGAAAGTTTCCTAACCCACGAGGAATCGGAGCGTCCCATGCGCCCTCAGCCCCGTCGTGCCCTCCGCATCGCCCTCGCCGCCGCCCTGGTGGCCGCGCCGCTGACCGTCGCGGCCACCTCGGCGGCCCAGGCCGCCCCGTCGCCGGCCGCCGCCGTCCAGTTCAAGGGGGTCGGGCTGGACGACCCGCACAAGAAGGACATCGCCATGCAGCTGGTGTCCAGCGCGGAGAACTCGTCGCTGGACTGGAAGGCCCAGTACAAGTACATCGAGGACATCAAGGACGGCCGCGGCTACACCGCCGGCATCATCGGCTTCTGCTCCGGCACCGGTGACATGCTGGACCTGGTCCAGCACTACACCGACCTCAAGCCCGGCAACATCCTGGCCAAGTACCTGCCGGCCCTGAAGAAGGTCAACGGCAGCGAGTCGCACGCCGGCCTCGGCTCCGCCTTCGAGAAGGACTGGGCCACCGCCGCCAAGGACACCGTCTTCCAGCAGGCCCAGAACGACGAGCGCGACCGGGTGTACTTCAACCCCGCCGTCAACCAGGCGAAGAGCGACGGCCTGCGCGCGCTCGGCCAGTTCGCCTACTACGACGCCATCGTCATGCACGGCCCGGGCAACAGCTCGGACAGCTTCGGCGGCATCCGCGCCGCCGCCATGAAGAAGGCCAGGACGCCCGCCCAGGGCGGCGACGAGGCCACCTACCTCAAGGCCTTCCTGGACGCCCGCAAGGTGGTCATGAAGAAGGAGGAGGCGCACTCGGACACCAGCCGGGTCGACACCGAGCAGCTGGTCTTCCTCAACGCCAAGAACTTCGACCTCAACCCGCCGCTGAAGTGGAAGGTCTACGGCGACAGCTACGCCATCAACAGCTGACGCCCGGGCCGACGCCGTGGCGGGAGCCCGTTTCCCCGGGTTTCCGCCACCTCGGCGTTTCGAGCACCCC
>NZ_JBHXEM010000176.1:0-15082 GCF_042724755.1 Kitasatospora sp. NPDC127067
CCCACCTGCGCCGCGAACAGCCCAACCTCGCCGACGCCGCCCACACCCTGGCCACCGGCCGCCGCACCTTCCCCCACCGCCGCACCGTCACCGGCTCTTCCGCCGAAGCCGTCGCGGCCGCTCTGGAGGCACGGGACCCGGCCAACGTCGTCACCGGTCACGTCGCGGGCGGCGCCACACCGCTGGTGTTCGTCTTCAGCGGCCAGGGCTCCCAGCACTCCGGCATGGCCCGTGACCTGTACGAGCAGGAAGCCGTCTTCCGCGCCTGCGTCGACGAGTGCGCCGAGCTGCTCAGGCCGCAGCTCGACCAGGACATCCGCGAGGTGATCTTCACCGAGGACAGCCGACTCGACCAGACTCAGTGGGCCCAACCCGCCCTCTTCGTCGTCGAGTACGCCCTCACCCGGCTCTGGCAGTCCTGGGGCATCACCCCCACCGCCATGCTCGGCCACAGCCTCGGCGAGTGGGTCGCCGCCTGCGTCGCGGGCGTCTTCACCCTCCCCGACGCCCTCCACCTCGTCGCCCTGCGCGGCCGCCTCATGCAGGCCCAGGCCCCCGGCGCCATGCTCAACGTCATGGCCGACCGCACCACCGTCGAAGCCGCCCTGCCCCACAACCTCTCCCTCGCCGCCCACAACGGCCCCCGCGACTGCGTCGTCTCCGGCCCCCACGACGCCATCCAGGCCTTCACCACCCTCGCCGAAGAACACGGCTGGGCCACCCAGCCCGTCGCCACCTCCCACGCCTTCCACTCCCCCCTGATGGAGCCGATGGTCGGAGAGTTCGTCGCCGCCGTCGCCGCCGTCGACCGCCGTGCTCCGCAGGTGCCGTTCGTCTCCAACCTCACCGGCACGTGGATCACCGACAGCCAGGCGGTGGACCCGGGTTACTGGGGCAACCACGTCCGCGCCTGCGTCGAGTACTCCGCCGGCGTCCGGACCGCCACCACCGAGCCGCACGTCACCCTGCTCGAAGTCGGCCCCGGCCAGACGTTCAGCAGCCTCGCCCGGCGCATCCTCACCAGTGCGGGCATCGAGGCCACGGCTCTCGCCTCGCTCCCCCACAAGCGCGACCGCCGTACCGCCACCGAGATCATCCAGCGCACCCTCGGCAGCCTCTGGCTCACCGGCGCCCGGCCCAACTGGGCCGCCTACTTCGCCCAGCAGCAGCGCCGCCGCATCCCCCTTCCCACCTACCCCTTCCAGCGCAAGCGCTACTGGCTCGAACCCCAGATCCCGCAGGCGGCGGTCCAGCGCACGCCCGGCCCGCACCCGTTGCTGGACCAGGTCCTGCTCCGGTCGACGGGCCAGTCCGTCTTCCTCACCGAGTTCTCGCTGGAGCTGCACTGGGTACTCTCCGAACACAAGCTGCTCGGAGAGGCGATCGTCCCCGGAACCACTTACCTGGAGATGGCCCGCGCCGCCGCCTCCCTGCACTTCGGCCGGCCGGTCACCGAGCTCTGCGACGTCACCTTCCTCGTCCCGCTGCTGGTGCAGGAAGGGGCCCCACGTACCGCACACACGACCGTCCGGGAAATCGACGACCTGCGGGCCGAGTTCACCGTCGCCAGTCACGACCCGGCGAGCGACCACTGGACGGTGCACGTCCAGGGCGTGGTGAGTGTCGAGCCGCACACCGCACCCGCGCCGCTGCAGGATCCGGCAGCTCTGCGTGAGCTCTGCTCACTGGAGAGCGTGGACATCGCCCGGCGGCAGACCGAGCACAAGGTGATGGAGTTCGGCGATCGCTGGCGGAGCAGCCTCCCGACCGTGCACCTCGGCATCCGGGCCGCCCTCGGCATACTCGACCTGCCCGAGCAGTACCGGGCCGAGTGCCAGGACCACCTCCTGCACCCGACCCTGCTCGATCAGGCCACCGGCTTCAGTGGCTTCGCCGTCCTGGAGACTCCCGATGACCGTCGACTCGCCCTCGGCGAAAGGGACTTCTTCCTCCCGGTCGGCTACGACTCGCTGCTCCTGCACGGCCCGCTGCCCGCTCGCGGCCTGAGCTTCGTCCAACCGCATCCGGGCTATGTGAACAACGCCGAGTTCCGCAAGGTCGACGTGGTGATCTGCGACGAGTCGGGGGCCACCGCTGCCGAGATCCGCGGCTTCACCGTGAAGCGCGTCGCCGACGCCAAGCGCACAGTCGCCCAGCTGCGCCCGCACACCCGTCATCACACCCTCCGATGGGTCCCGGCACCGGCACCCGAGGAGCGCCGGGCCCCGCCCACCCGGGTCCTGGTGATCGGCGAGCAGGGCAGCATCGGCGCCGAGCTGAGTGCCGCACTGCGTGCGCGCGGCGTCGGCGTCGCCGAGGCGGTACTCGCAGACCGGTGGCAGCAGACCGTTCCGGACCGGTACGAAGTGCCGCCCACCCCGGAGGGTTTCGGTCGACTGCTGGACGCACTCGGTGCGGAGCTCCCGGACGAGGTCGTGCACGTCGCGGCCCCTGCCGACGACGGCGTCCAGCAGGATCTGTCGCTCCTGGAGGCCAGGCTCGGCCACGGCGTCCACAGCCTGTTCCACTTGGCCCGCAGCCTCTCCGAGCGCGGCGTGGCCCCGGCCGGGTTCAGCGTGGTCGCCCCCTCGGTGGCACGGGTGACCGGCACCGAGCCGGAGACGGCCCCGGTCCACGCGACGCTCTTCGGCCTGGCGAAAGTGATCGGACAGGAGTACAGGGACACCGAGGTGTTCTGCCTCGACATCGCCGGCGACACCGGCGCCGAGGCCGTCTGTGCCGAACTGCTCGGAGCCCGGACACCCGCCACCGTCGCGCTGCGCGACGGGCACCGGTACGTCGCGGAGCTCGCACCGGTGCACCTGCGGGAGCATCCGAGGTCCGCGCCGGTCCGCCCGGACGGGGTGTACCTCATCACCGGCGGTCTGGGCGGACTCGGACTCGCGGTGGCCCGCCATCTGAGCCGCTCGGGGCCGGGTGCGCGGCTGGCCCTGGTCAACCGCACCGAACTGCCGCCGCGCGAGCGGTGGGACGAGGTCACCGACGCCAAGCTGCGCGGGCAGATCGAGGCACTGCGTGAACTGGAACGGAACGGCGCCGAAGTTCGCAGCTACTGCGGTGACGTCACGGACCTGACGGTCATGGAGGGAGTCGTCGCGAAGATCCGCGCCGATCTCGGCGCGATCGGCTGCGTCGTCCACGCGGCCGGTGTCGCCGGGGACGGCTTCCTCTTCCGCAAGGACGCGGAGACCTTCCGTCGTACTCTGAACCCCAAGGTGCTCGGCGCCACCGTGCTGGACCTCGTCACCCAGGACGATCCGCCGGATTGCATGGTCAACTTCGGTTCCACGGTGGCGATCTTCGGCGCGGCCGGGCAAGGCGACTACACTGCCGCCAACAGCTACTTGGACCAGTTCGCCGAGCAGCGCTCCGCGCGCGGCCGGTGGACGGTGACGGTCGACTGGAGCGACTGGCTGGAAACCGGCATGGCCTTCGACCACGGAGTCCAGCAGGACCAGGGCTTCTTCCGGTCGGTGTCGGTCGAGGACGGTCTCAGCAGCTTCGAGGAGATCCTCGCCTCGGCCTGCACCACGGTGATCGTCGGCGAGGTCAACTACCGCAAGCTGGGCGGGTCCAGCGAGCTCGCGGAGCTGCTGCGTCGCGCGCCGCTGGTACTGGCCGTCCCGATCCAGCAGGCCATCGCCGCGGCCCGCAGCAGTGCCGGCGAATCCGCCGCGCCGCCGGACGGCACGCCGTCCGACGGCGAGCCGAAGCTCTTCGGCAAGGAGAGCGGCGAGTTCAGCGACACCGAGCGCGCGCTCGCCCGGATCTGGGCCCGCGAGCTCGATCTCACCGAGCTCAACGTGCATGACACCTCGTTCGCGCTCGGGGTGGACTCGCTGGCCGCACTCCGGATCGCCCAGAGCATCCAGAAGATCATGGACATCCGGGTCTCCATGGTCGACCTGTTCCGCTATGTCACGATCGCGGATCTCGCCGACCACCTGGACACCAGGGACGCCCAGGCCTGACCAGGCACCCCCACTCCCCCCTTCTATCCCGCAAAGGTGGTATCCCCGTGAGCATCCGAACCGTAGGCGTGATCGGCGCCGGCACGATCGGCCGCGGCGTCGCCCAGTCCTTCGCGGAGTCCGGGTTCGAGGTGATCCTCGTGGACATCTCACTGGCTCAGCTCGACAGCGCGGTGGCCCAGATCGGCCGTGACCTGCTGGTCCAGCCGATGCTGCTCGGCAAGCCGCTGAAGGAGGACGCCAAGACCGTCCTCGCCCGGATCACCACCCGCACCGAGCTCACCTCGCTGGCCGACGCCGACTTCGTGGTCGAGAACGTCACCGAGGACTGGGACATCAAGCGCACGGTGTACGAGCAGATCGACACCATCTGCCGTCCCGGAGTGATCTTCGGCGTGAACACCTCGGCCGTGCCGATCACCCGGGTGGGCTCGGTCACCGGGCGACCGGCCGAGATCCTCGGGCTGCACTTCATGAACCCCGTCCCGATGATGGACACCGTCGAGGTTGTCAGCGGCCACTTCACCAGCGAGGAGACGCTGAACACCGCGCTCGGGCTGCTGTCGGACATGGGCAAGGAGGGCATCGTCGTCCAGGACGCCCCCGGCTTCATCACCAACCGGGTCCTCATGGTGACCATCAACGAGGCCATCTTCTGCGTCCAGGACCAGATCGCCTCGGCCGAGGACGTCGACAAGATGTTCCGCGGCTGCTTCGGCCACAAGATGGGGCCCCTGGAGACCGGCGACCTGATCGGCCTCGACACGATCCTGAACTCGATCACGGTCATGTACGAGAGCTACAAGGACAGTAAGTACCGCCCTGCCCCCCTGCTCCAGAAGATGGTCGACGCACGACTCCTGGGCCGCAAGACCGGCCAGGGCTTCTACACCTACTGATCCTCGAACTACCCAAGGAGAAACCTGATATGACGAACAACGACGTGCGCGCCCGGGTCCGCGAGTTCCTCGCCCCGCACCTGGCCGGCCAGCCGCTCGCCGACAACGACGACTTCTTCGCCCTCGGCTACGTCAACTCCCTCTTCGCGATGCAGCTCGCGCTCTTCGTGGAGAAGGAATTCGCCCTGGCCCTCGGCCCGGCGGACATGGACTTCGACAACTTCCGCACGGTCGACGGTCTCGTCCGCCTGGTCACGTCGCGGACGGCTACGGCGGCCTAGGGGCACGCCCTGGTCCCACCTGCGCGCGCGGCGGCCACGTCGCCGCGCGCCGGCCCGTCCGACCGTTCTCCCATCGGCGAGGAAAGAACCACGATGACGCACCCCAACGAGGTCCTCACCCGGATCGACCTTCGCAGCCCGATCCCCGGAGCGCTGGCCGCCGAGATCGAGCGCCGACTCTTCTTCGTGTCGCCCGAGATCACCGGCTTCGTGGTGCCCGTGGAGGGCGACGAGGTGCGCTCCGTGACACTCCGCTCCGGGCAACCGCTCCCGCACGACGCCCTGACCGAGAAGGTCAACTCCATGGTGGACAACGACGTCCGGAGGCAGTGGGTGACGCCGGCCAAGGCCGTCTGGACGTCGCCGCACCAGCGCACCCCGCACCAGGACGTCTTCGAACTCCTCTCCGAGACCGGCGCGGTGACGGAGGTCGGTGAGGGTCAGGTCGCCGTCGGCGAGCCGCTGCTCTCCCTCTTCACCTACTTCGACCGGGCCGTCTGTGACCTGCTGGCCGAGGACCACGAAGTCCGGGAGTACCGTTACCCGACTCTGATCAGAACGAAGGCGCTGGAGACGGCGGGCTACTTCAAGGCCTTCCCGCAGCACCTGATGTTCGTCACCAGGCTGCGCAACGACCTGGACGTCTACCGCGCCTTCCAGGAGCGGCAGGCCGTCACCGGCATCGACTCCGCGGTGCTGGACTCCTGCGGCAACGTCGACTACTGCCTGCCGCCCACGATGTGCTACCACACCTTCAACCAGTACAGCGACCGCACACTGGAGGCGGGCCGGCTCCACGTGGTCACCTCGCGCGGCAAGTCGTTCCGCTTCGAGGCGGCATACGCCACCAGCCTGGAGCGGCTCTGGGACTTCACCATCCGGGAGATGGTCTTCATGGGCTCCCGGGAAGACGTGCTGAACTCCCGTGAGCGCTTCATGCGGAAGGTCTTCGTCTTCGTCGAGGAGCTCGGCCTGAGCGGCTTCTGCGAGGTGGGCAACGATCCGTTCTTCTGCGGCGCGGACACCTCCGAGCGGATCTGGTCCCAGCGGCTGATGGAGCTCAAGTACGAGCTGCGGCTCCACGTCGCGCCCGGGAAGACGATCGCCGTCGGCTCCTTCAACTTCCACGACGACCTCTTCGGCAAGGCTTTCGGCATCGACCACGGTGCGAACGGCCCGACCCGGAGCGGCTGCGTCGGATTCGGCCTGGAACGGCTCGTCTACGCCTTCCTCTGCCAGTACGGCCTCGACACCGCGGCGTGGCCCGCCCGGGTCCGCACCGCCGTCAGCGGGAGCTGACCATGAGCGAGAAGAAGGGCCGCGCCCCGCGAGGCCAACGGGAGGAGATCCTCTGCGCGGTGTTCGCCCAGGTGCTCGGGCTCGACCGGGTCACCATCGACGACTCCTTCTTCGAGTTGGGCGGCCACTCCCTGCTGGCCACCCGGCTCGCCGGTCGCATCCGGGCCGCCCTGGACGTGGAGGTCCCGGTCCGGACGATCTTCGAGGCCCCGACCGTCGCCCAGCTCACCGAGCACCTGGAGCAGGGCTCCGGCAGCCGACGCCCGCCACTGCGCCCCCGGGGCCGTCCGGCGGAGATCCCGCTCTCGCAGACCCAGCGGCGCCTCTGGTTCCTGAACCGCCTGCACGGCGCGGCCGGACACTACAACATGCCGATGGCCTACCGGCTGCGCGGCGACCTCGACCTGTCCGCCCTGCGACTCGCCCTCGACGACCTGGTCACCCGGCACGAGAGTCTGCGCACCGCTTACCCCGACTGGGACGGCCGACCCCAGCAGGTCGTCCTGGACCCGGACGAGGCTCCGGTCGAGCTGCCGGTCGACGGCGTCACCGAGGCAGGCCTGTCCGAAGCGCTGAGCGCTGCGGCCGGTCACGCCTTCGACCTCACCGCCGAGACGGCACTACGGGCCCAGCTGTTCCGGCTCTCGGCGGACGAACACGTCCTGCTCCTGACCATCCATCACATCGCCTGCGACGGATGGTCACTGCTCCCCCTGAACCGCGATCTGGCACTCGCATACGCCGCGCGCCGCCTCGGGCAGGAGCCGGCCCGGCCCGAACTACCGGTCCAGTACGTCGACTACACGCTCTGGCAGGACGATCTCCTGGGCACCCCGGAGGACCCCAACAGCCTGGTCAATCGCCAGCTCTCCTTCTGGGAGGGCGAGTTGGCGGGAATGCCCGACCGCCTACGGATCGATGTGGCGGCCCCGCGTCCGGACACCCCCTCGCACCGGGGCGGTCGGGTCCCCTTCCACGTCACGCGGGCGACCCACCGGGCACTGCACCAGCTGGCGCGGGAGACCGGCACCAGCGTCTTCATGGTCGTGCAGGCCGCCCTTGCGACCCTGCTCACCAGGCGCGGAGCCGGCACCGACATCGCCATCGGCATCCCCACCGCCGGGCGCACCGACGAGGGCCTCGACGACCTGATCGGATTCTTCGTCAATACGCTGGTGCTGCGCACCAGGACCGACAGCGACCCGACCTTCCGGGAGCTGCTGTTCCGGGTGCGCAGCACGGACCTGGCGGCCTTCGCTCACCAGGAGGTGCCATTCGACCACGTGGTCCAGACCATCAACCCGCCGCGCTCCCCCGCGTGGCACCCGCTCATCCAGGTGATGCTCGCATTCCAGAACAACGCGAGCGCCGAACTCCACCTTTCCGGCCTGGAGGTCCGGACCGAGCCGGTGACGGAGGGGATCACCCGCTTCGACCTCCGCTTCGAGCTGTTCGAGGGCTTCACCGAACAGCGGAGACCGGACGGCGTCGACGGCAGCCTCACCTACGCCCTCGACCTGTTCGTCCCCGCGGAGGCCGAGCGGCTGGCCCGGGAGTTCACCGAGCTGCTCGACGCCGTGGCCGCCGCTCCGGGTCTGCGGCTGAGCGAACTCGGCGGGGCAGCCGTCCATGAGCTGACCAGCAGCCCGTCCGCCGGGCCGGAGCCCGCCGCTGCGGACGGCACCCGGATCGCCTTCGTCTGCTCCCCCTACGGCCAGCAGTGGGTCGGCATGGGGCGGACTCTGTTCCGCACCGAACCCGCCTTCCGCTCGGCCCTGGAGGAGTGCGACAGCGAGCTGGCCCGGCACACCGGCTGGTCCCTCGTCCACGAGCTCTTCCTCGACGAACCCGAAGCCAGGACGAACGACGTCGGCGTCATGCAACCCATCGTCTTCGCCGTCCAAGTGGGCATCGCCCGCTGGCTGGAAGAGGCGGGCGTCCGGCCGGCCGCTGTCACGGGTCACAGCGTCGGCGAGATCGCCGCCGGCGTCATCGCAGGCATCCTCGACCTGCCGGACGCGGTCCGGCTCGTCCACCACTACAGCGATCAACAACGCCGCGTGGCCGGCCCTCACAGCGGCATGGCCGTGGTGGAGCTCTCGGCCGTCGACCTCTCGAAGCACCTGCGAGGGCTTGAGGGGAGCGTGTCCGTCGCCGCGCGGAACGGCCCGCGGACCACCGTGCTGGCCGGTGACCGGTCCGAGTTGGAGGCCATCGTCGCCCAGCTCCAGGCCGCGGACGTGCTGTGCGCGATGGTCCGAGTCGACCTGCCGGCCCATAGCCCGGCGATCGATCCGATCCTGGCGGACCTCGAACGGGCCATAGGTGAGCTCACCCCCAGGCCCGGCCGGATCCCGATGATCTCCTCGGTCACGGGGCAGGCGCTCGACTGGCGGCAGGCCACCGCGGGCTACTTCGCCCAGAACCTGCGGCAGCCCGTCCTGCTGGCCGACTCCACCGCCGAGCTGCTGACGGGCCATGACGTACTGGTCGAGGTCAGCGCCCACCCGGTGCTCGCCCCGGCACTGTGGCAGAGCGTCGAGGAGTCCGGTACCGCCGCGACCGTCCTGACCACCATGCGCCGCGGCCAGGACGACCGGACGGGCCTCATCGAGGTACTCGACGCCCTCGAACAGCTCGGCCTGAAGGTGGACTCCCCGGGCCGGCGGACTCGGTCGGCGTAGATCCGATGAGCCGCGCCCACTCCGCACCCCTCAAGAAGGACGAAGCCATCGCCCGCTACGTCGCCCATGAGGTGAGCGCCGTTCCGGAGCCGGCCCGGCGTTGGTCGTAGGCGTCCCATCCGGGGCCGGCGCATCGCGCTTGTGCCGGGTGCGGTGCCCCGGCCATGATGTGCCCTCGCGAACAAAGGAACGAACGTGAACGTCCAGGTGGAGTACGACGCAGCACCTGAGGAGCTCGCCGCCGCGGTGAGAGCAAACTTCCCCGCACCGGCAGTGCGCTGGGCGGTCGCCGGCGCCTGGTTGCTGCTCTCACTGCTCTGCCTCGCAGCGGACGGTGTCCTCTTCGCGATCGCCGCGCTCATCGCCTGCCTGATCCAGGTCCAGAACATCACAGTGGTCGCCAAGAAGCTCGCTTCTCGTGCCGCCCAGCGCCAGGCGGGTCCCACATCGGTCGCGTTGACCGATCAGGAGGCCGTCATCCGTACGGCGTCCGGGGAGTTGAGGTTCCCGTGGACGTCGGTCACCCGAGCCACGGACACTCCCCTGGCCTGGTCGATCCTGGTGAAGAGGCCGAGCGGAGCGCCCGTGGCCGCGACCATCCTCAAGACGGCCTTCACCGACGCTCAGGCCGCGGACGTCACGGCCGCGCTCACGCGGCTGACCAGGACCAAGGTCAAGGTACGCGGGTCGAATGCCCTCGGCGTCGTCTCCGGAGCCCCGGCCCGGTAGCGGCCGGGGCGGGCAGCACCAGCCCACGCGGAGCCGGCCGGGCGGACCCTGCCGGGTCCGCCCGCTGGTTCTTCCTACGGGCGGGGTGACGGGCAGTCGGCGTCGTGGGCGGGGAGGACGCCGTCGAGGAGGTAGCGGTCGACGGCGGCATCCACGCAGGTGTCGCGGGGGGCGAACAGGCCCGCGTAGACGGTGTGGCGGAAGGCACCGCGCAGGGTCACGAGCCGGGAGCCGGTGAGGGCCCGGTGGGCGGAGAGCTGGCCGGGGTAGGTGGCGGCCGGGTCGCCGTCGGCGCCGACCAGCAGGACCGGGACGGCGTTGCGCACCCGGGTGGGCGGTTCCGCAGGCTCGGCGGGCCAGAAGGTGCAGGGGGTGAGGTTGCGGGTGAGCGGGCCGAACAGCGGCTCGTCGGCGCGGTGGGCCTGGATGTCGCGGTAGTAGGCGAGCGGGTCGCGCGAGGCGACGCGGTCCGCGCACATGATCGCGGTCTGCGCGGCGGCGTAGCCTCCGGTGTCGGGGGACGCCAGGCCGGTCAGCACCGCCTCCAGCAGCGCGGTCGGCGGGGCCGGCCGGCCCTCGGCGGCGTCGAGCAGGACGCGTGCCAGGGCGGAGAACTCCTCGTAGGCAGCGTCGTCGTCGGCGGCCGACACCGTCCACAGCACCTGCGGCAGCGCCCGGGCGTCGACCCGGTGGGTGCCGACCGCCAGCGGGGCGCGTTCGGCGGCCAGGCGCACCCGCTCGACCGAGGCCAGTACCTCGGCGGTGGTCGCGCCCAGGTGGTGGCGGTCGTCGTGGCCGGCCGCCCAGGCGGCCCAGGCGGTGAGCGCGGCCCCCATCGCGGGGCCCTGGGTGGCGGTCAGGTCGGGACCGAAGCGGTCCGGGTCCATGGCTGCGTCGAGCACCGCCCGCCCCACCCGGTCGGGGAACAGTTGGAGGTAGACCTCGCCGAGGTAGCTCCCGTAGGACGAGCCGAGGTAGGCGATCGTCGGCTCGCCGAGGACGGCGCGCACCAGGTCCAGGTCCCGGGCGGTGTTGCGGGTGGAGGCGTGCGGCAGCAGGGCGCGGTACGGAGCGCAGCGGGCCGCGAGGTCCTTGGCGAGCTCGGCGGCCCGGTCGAAGCCCAGCCGGTCGGGGCCGGCCGCGCCGGGGCCGGCCGTCGGCCAGCCGCAGTCGAGGGGGGTGCTGGCGCCGACGAAGCGCGGGTCCATGCCGACGATGTCGTAGCGGGCGCCGAGGGCGGGGGCGGCCTGCCGCAGGGCGAGGGCGAGCCCGCGGGCGGGGACGCCGGGGCCGCCGGGGTTGTAGAACAGGGTGCCCAGCCGGTGGGCGGGGTCGGTGGCGGGCAGCCGGGAGAGGGCGATGCTGAGCGTCCGTCCGTCGGGACGGCGGTAGTCGAGGGGGACGGTGACCTCGGTGCAGCGGGCGCCGGCGGCATCCAGGTCGGCGCCGGCGGTGTCGTCCGGGCCGCTCGCGCAGGGGTGCCAGAGCGGCTGCCGGCCGCGCAGCGCGGCGAGCGGGTCGGCGGTGGCGGCCGGCGCAGTGGCGCCGAGTGCCGGTGCCGGTGCGGCCGACGCGGTGAGGAGGGTCATGACCAGAGCCGCCACAGCGGCGGCCGTCCTGGCGGCGCGGATCACGGTGTCTCTCCTGGGGTGCCTCGGCGGGCCGTCGGGGCGACCGTAGGCGCCCGCGACGGCCGGGCGCGTCCACCGCCGGTACCGGCCTCCCCCGCCGAAGTGCCCCTCCGGATCTGCTACTTCAGGACCACCCGCGGCCGCGGATACGATCGCGGTCACCGGCACCGCCCACGATCCCGACTGGAAGGCCGTCTTCGACCGCCATGCACCCTCGCCGCCGACGGCGGGGCGACGGCGCGTTCCACGAGCCGCTGACGGCTGAGTCGGCCGAAACCGGAAGGTGGCCGTGGCATCCGGCCACGGCCACCCCATCACTCTTGATCCGGAGCTACGGTCAGGCCTGTACGGCGATGAGCTGGAACTTCTCGTTCGGGTCGCTGTTGCAGTCCCACAGGACGATCGGGGTGTTGTTGTTCCAGACCGGGCCGGCGCCGAAGACGTTGAGGCAGCGGTTGCTGGCGGGGTTGCGCAGCTGGCCGTCGGCGGTCCACTCGAACTTCTCGTTGCCGGAGGAGGCGCTGCAGTCGAAGAGGATGATCGAGTTGCCGTTGTTCCACGGCCCGGCACCGGCGACGTTCAGGCAGCGTCCGCTGGCGGGGTTGCGCAGCAGCCCGTCCGGGGTGAGCTGGAACTGCTCGTTGTTGGCGCCGAGGGTGCAGTCCCAGGCGATGATCTCGGTGCTGTTCGGCCAGGTCGGCCCGGCGCCCTTGAGGTTGAGGCAGCGTCCGCTGGCGGGGTTGAGGATCTCGTACGACCGGCTCGTCCGGGCCGACACCCACGCGGCGAGGTCGTCGACGCGGGTGGCGTAGGCGCCGGTGCGGGTCTCGGTGGCGGGGGTGTCGAGGCAGCCGCCGCGCCAGGAGCGGGAGGCGACGGCGACCAGCTCGGCCTTGCCGTTGACCTCGCGGACCACCGGGGCGCCGGTGTCGCCCTTGCAGACCGCCGCGCCGCCCGTACCCGTGATGCCTACGCCGGTCGGGTTCACGGTGTCGAGGCTGAACGAGCCGGTGTGGGCCTTGTCCGGGACCCACTCGGACTTGGTGCGCCCGAACCCGGTCACCGTCAGCGACTGTCCGGCGACCGGCGCCGAGGTGCCGACCGTCAGCGGTGTGACACCCTGGACGGGCGTGGCCAGGCGGGCCATCACCAGGTCGCGGCCCTGACCCGGCACCAGCTCGACGACCTGGGTCGACTTCGCGCCGACCGTGGCGGTGGTCTTCCACTTCGGCGCGCCGGCCTCCAGCGCCTGCGGCTGCGCCGGGTCGTCGGAGAAGCAGGACGCGGCGCTGATCACCCAGAATTGGTCGATCAGCGCGCCGGTGCAGCCGCGCAGGCTGTCACCGATCACCAGGCGCGCGGTGGTGGCGGAGGCGCCGGCCGCGGCCGCGTCGCCGACCACGGCGCCAGCCGGGGTCGTGCCGAGGGTGGACAGTGCACCGGCGGCGAGAACGGCGGTCAGCACACCCGCCCGTCGGGAACGAGACGGGGACTTGCGGGACATGGGACTTCCTGTCGTGGATCCACCGGAGCTGCGGGAGAGGTCGGACGCACGTCGACGCGTCCCCGCGAGGAAGCGCGCCTGCAGTGGAGCCTTCGTGGACCCTTCCGGTGGCGCGGAGTCGGCGGTCGGGACGGCGTCGGCCGAGGCGGTGAGGGCGGCCCCCGGGCCGGTGACGGTGAGGGCCCTGCCCCCTGCGACGGGCCGGCGATGTTTCTCTGTGCGCATTTCCTTTTCCTGGGTAAGTTTGTATCAAAGACGGCGCAAACTAGGACAGTCCGTGGGTGATCGATATGAATTGACTTGATATCGACGTCGGTTCGACCTCGACTCGGTTTGCCGAGCCCTCCATTTTCTGAGTGACAGTCATGTACGGCGGCGCAGACTCTACATGACGTCATGAAGGTTCTGTAGGTCGCACATGAGTCGCGCACCAGCAGATGGGTGATACCTGATCCGATCGACAATTGGGGGTCGAAGCGGTGAAAAACGAAATACCGAAGGCAAACCACAAGGGATATGTGCTTTGCCGCCCCGCGACGATTCTCGCGACACTCACCGACCTCGGCGAGCTCATCGCGTGGTGAGAAATCCGCTTGCCTGGGGCGCACGGGCTGCGCGGATACTGCGGCATGAGCAGAATCGCGCAGGTGATCGTGCTGGCGTTGTACGCGGACGAGGCCATGGAGCCGTTGACGCGGGAGGACTCGCCGCGCTGGCGCTTCAAGCCGCTCGATCTGTTCGCCGGCGGGTGGGTGATCGAGTTCTACGGGCTGCGCCACCGGAGCGGGCTGCTCCGGCAACTGGAGTCCCTGGCATGGCCGCACCCGGAGAGCGTGCAGGTGCTGATCCACGACGAGGAGGACGACTGCTACGGGCTGTGGATGATGCGGGACGGCGCCCTGACCGAGGTACCGCTCCCCGGTCACCGGCGGTACTACGATCCCGTGTCTCGCGACCCCTCCCGAACCGACCCGCCCTCACCGGGCTACCTGTGGCGGCCGGAGACGGCGACGGGAGCCTTCCGGGAAGGTGCCCGCACCTCGCCCCTGGATCCGCGCCCCGCCTGGTGAAGCCCATCGGGCCGACCGCGCCCCCGTCCACCGGGACGGGGGCACCAGCGGGCCCGGGCCCCGGTCGTGCCGCACCGTGGGGGGTCGCCCGCTGGACGGCGGGCGGCGGACGCCTGGGGCCGGTGCGCGCCCTCGGCGGGCTACGGCACCGGCTCCAACGGTCCTGGCGGCACGTATCAGGCGGTCGCCCGGACGGCGGCGCGGTGGTCGCGGGCCGGTGGAGGCGAACCCGGGGTTGCTCGGCCTACCAGTACTCGATGCGGTCGCAGCGCATGTCGTACTTGTCGTGCGCGTCGTGCTTGTGGTGCTTGATCCTGGTGGGATCGGTGGCGGTGTGGGGGGTGGTGTCGCCGCCCCCGGTGACAACCGCGACGTTGGTGACCTTGTCGTCGGCCCCGCAGGAGACGTCGACCTGCAGCGTGATGGGCGGGTAGCTGCTCCCGGCGGGAAGGACGTCGCTACGGGTGCAGGTGAGCGTGTCCTGGTCACAGGTCCAGCCCGCACCGCTGATGCTGTCGGCCGTGAGCCCCGCGGGGAGGGTGTCCTGCATGGTGACCGTGGTGCCGTCGGTCGGGGCGGCCCCGGCGGCGTTGCCCACGGTGATGGTGTAGGTCCCGTCCCGCCCCTGGGTGAAGTGCCCGGTGTGGGTCTTGGTGACGGTCAAGGACGGGAGCGTGTAGGAGATGATCACCTGGCCGTTGTGGTTCGCCGTCCCGACCGTCGACAGCGCATAGCTCGTGCCGGTACCCGTGGGAGTGGCGAAGCTGCTGCCCCCGCCACCACCGCCACCACCCGCCGAGGTGCCCGCGCCGTTGACGGAGCCGCTGCCGCCGCCCCCGCCGCCGAAGTACCCGCCCCCACCGCCGCCACCAGTGGCGATGCGACTGGCGGCGCAGCCGCCGTCGAAAGTGCCCCCGGTGCCGCCGGTACCGACCGCGGCACCGGAGAACCCGCTCCCCGGAGCGCCGCTCATGGCCGCACAGGGTGGAGCGG
>NZ_JBHXEM010000177.1:0-15081 GCF_042724755.1 Kitasatospora sp. NPDC127067
AGCGCCCGCGCACCCGCCCGCACGCGGCCCGCGAACCCCCGGGGGTTACGCTCACCGGCATGGCGCACGACTTCCCGCTCTTCGGCGACCCCCACCAGCTACCACAACGACCTGCTCGACTCGGCGGCCGGCGGGGTGCCCACCGGCTCCTTCGGCGGCGTCAGCGCCGAGCACTGGCTGGGCGTCGAACCGGGCACCGGGCGCGACGTGTTCGCCCGGCTCGTCCACGGCGCCCGGATCTCGCTGCTCGTCGCCGTCGGCGCCACCCTCGTCCAGGTCGCGATCGGCGTCCTGCTCGGCCTCACCGCCGGCCTCGGCAACCGGCTGCTCGACCAGCTGATCGGCAACACCACCGAGGTGATGCTCGCGCTGCCCTCGCTGGTCTTCGCCATCTCGCTGATGGCGGTCGTGCCCTCCGGATTCCCCCGCCCGCTCCTGCTGACCCTGGTCATCGGGCTGCTGGGCTGGGCCGGCACCTCGCGGATCGTCCGGGCGCAGACACTCAGCCTCCGGCAGCTCGACTACGTCGCCGCGGCCCGGCTCGCCGGCGCCACCCGGTGGCGCATCGCCCGCCGGGAACTGCTGCCCTCCCTGGCGGCGCCGGTCATCACCTACGCGGCGGTGCTGCTCCCGTCCAACGTGATCGCCGAGGCCGGGCTCTCCTTCCTCGGCGTGGGCGTCAAGCCGCCGACCTCCTCCTGGGGCCAGATGCTCTCCGGCGCCACCACCTGGTTCCGCGCGGACCCGACGTACGTGCTGCTGCCGTCGGCGCTGCTGTTCGTCACCGTGCTCGCCTTCACCGTGCTCGGCGACGCCGTCCGCACCGAGCTCGACCCCCGCGCGGCCTCCCGGCTGCGGGTCGGCACGGCGCGGGGCGGCGCCGGTGCGGCGACTGCGGCGACTGCCGGTTCTTCGAGCGGCGCCGAGGAGGCCACCGCATGACCCGCTTCCTGCTCCGCAAGGCCGTCGGCATGCTCGGCGTCCTGCTCGCCCTCTCCCTGATCGTCTACGCGGTCTTCTACATCGCCCCCGGCGACCCCGCCCAGCTGGCCTGCGGCGAGAAGTGCAGCCCCGCCCAGGTCGCCCAGGTGCGCGAACGGCTCGGCCTCGACGCCCCCGTCCACCTGCAGTACGCCCACTTCCTCCAGGGCATCGTCGCCGGCCGCGACTTCAGCGCCGGCACGGGCCTGCTGCACTGCCCGGCGCCCTGCCTGGGCGTCTCCTACCGCAGCGGCGAGCAGGTCACCGACATGATCACCGCCCGGCTGCCGGTCACGGCCTCGCTCGCGCTCGGCGCGATGGTGCTCTGGCTCGTCCTCGGGGTCGGCACCGGGCTGGTCTCCGCGCTGCGCCGGGGCCGGCTCAGCGAGCGCCTGCTGACCGGCCTGACCCTGGCCGGCAGCTCCATCCCGGTGTTCATCATCGGCCTGGTACTGCTCATCGTCCTGTGCGCCCAGCTCCAGTGGCTGCCGTTCCCGAGCTACGCACCGCTCACCGACGACCCCCAGCAGTGGTTCTGGGGCCTGCTGCTGCCCTGGGTCTCGCTCGCCCTGATCGAGTCCGCCAAGTACGCCCGGCTGACCCGCTCGTCCATGCTGGAGGCCCTCGCCGACGACCACATCCGGACCTTCCGGGCGTACGGCGTCAGCGAGCGGCGCCTGGTGACCCGGCACGCGCTGCGCGGCGCGCTCACCCCGGTGATCGCGCTCACCGCCATCGACCTCGGGACGATGTTCGGGTCCGCCGTGCTGACCGAGTCGCTCTTCGGCCTCCCGGGGCTCGGCAAACTGCTGGTCACCTCGGTCGGCCTGATCGACCTGCCGACCGTCGTCGGCCTCACCCTCGTCACCGGGTTCTGCGTGGTCCTCGCCAACGTCATCGCGGACGTGCTCTACGCGGTGTCCGACCGAAGGGTGGTCCTGACGTGAGCGCCGAACCGCTGGGCGCCGAGCGCCTGGTCGCCGAGTCTCCGGGTGCCGAGCCATGGGGTGCCGAGTCACCGGGTGCCGAACCCCTGGTCGACGTCCGGGACCTGGTCGTCGACTTCCCGGTCGGCGACGGCCACGTGCGCGCCGTCGACGGCGTGGGCTTCACCCTGGAGGCCGGACAGGCACTCGGCATCGTCGGCGAGTCCGGCTCCGGCAAGAGCACCGTCGCCTACGGACTGCTCGGCCTGCACCGCGGGACCGGAGCCCGGATCGGCGGCACCGTCCGGGTCGCCGGCGTCGACGCCGTCACCGCCGAGGGCGCGGAACTCCGGCGCCTGCGCGGCGGACTGGCCGCCATGGTGTTCCAGGACCCGCTCTCCGCGCTCGACCCCTACTACGCGGTGGGCGACCAGATCGCCGAGGTCGTCCGGGTCCACCGGGACGTCTCCCGCCGGGACGCCAGGGCCCGGGCCGTCGAGGTGCTCGACCGCGTCGGCATCGCCGACGCGGCCCGCCGCTCGCGCTCGCGTCCGCACGAGTTCAGCGGCGGCATGCGCCAGCGGGTGCTGATCGCGATGGCCCTGGCCTGCGAGCCGCGGCTGCTGGTCGCCGACGAGCCGACGACCGCGCTGGACGTCACAGTCCAGGCCCAGATCCTCGACCTGCTCCACGAGTTGCGCGCGGAGACCGGGGCCGGGCTGGTCCTGGTCACCCACGACCTGGGCGTGGTCGCCGGGAGCGTCGACCGGGTGCTGGTGATGAAGGACGGCCGGGCGGTGGAACACGGCCCGGTCGCCGAGGTGCTGGGTGCTCCGCGCGAGCCGTACACCCGCGCGCTGCTGTCGGCGGTGCCCCGGGTCGACGCACCCGGCGCTCCGGACGTGTCGACCGCATTGACCGTTCCGACTGGGCCGACCCGACCGGCCGCGCCGGTCGGGGGAGAGGTCCTGCTCGAAGCCACCGACCTGCGCCGGGAGTTCGCCACCCGGGGCGGCCTCACCCGGCGCGCCGCTCCCGTCACCGCCGTGGACGGCGTCTCGCTCACCGTGCGGGCCGGCGAGGCCCTGGGCATCGTCGGCGAGTCCGGCTCCGGAAAGACCACGCTCGGGCGGATGCTCGTCCGGCTGCTGGAACCGACCGGCGGCCGGCTCCACTACCGCGGCCGTGACATCGGCGCGCTCGGGGAGAAGGAACTGCGCCCGCTCCGGCGGGAACTGCAGATGGTCTTCCAGGACCCGGTGTCCTCGCTCAACCCGCGCCGCTCCATCGGGGAGTCCGTCGCCGACCCGCTGCGCATCGCCGGCGAGAGCGACGAGCGCCGCATCCGCGCCCGGGTCGGCGAACTCCTCGAACGCGTGGGGCTCGACCCCGACTGGTACCACCGCTATCCGCACGAGTTCTCCGGCGGGCAGCGGCAGCGGGTCGGCATCGCCCGGGCGCTCGCGCCCCAGCCGCGACTGATCGTCTGCGACGAACCGGTCTCCGCGCTGGACGTCACCACGCAGGCCCAAGTGGTCGAGCTGCTGGGCGAGTTGCAACGCGACCTCGGCCTCGCACTGGTCTTCATCGCCCACGACCTCGCCGTGGTCCGGCAGGTCAGCGACCGGGTCGCCGTGATGCGGGCCGGACGGATCGTGGAACAGGGCGACGCCGACGCCGTGTACGACTCGCCCCAGCACGCCTACACCAAGGGCCTGCTGGCCGCCGTACCCGTGCTCGACCCGGTCGAGGCGACCGCCCGACGCCACGCCCGACTGGCAACCGCCGGCGCCTGACCGACCCCGGCCCCGGACCGGCCCGCACCCCACGGGGTGCGGGCCGGCTGCGTGCTGCTGGCGGCGGATTTCGTCACCAAACAGATAGCGCTGACACATTTCTCGGGGAGCGATCCGACAGAGGCCCTCGGTGGGCTTGTGAAATTCACGCTGGTCTTCAACCTCGCCGACTGTGGCGTGGTGTGCGGCAGCGCCCTGGTGATGTGGGCCTCGATGCGAGGCATCCGCCTGAACGGCACGCGCGAGTCCGACGCGCCGGCCGAGGCGGGCGCAATGGAGCGGACTGCTGAGGGGAGGGACCGGTAGGCAATGGGCCTTCCGGCCCAGCCGTACCGCTGCCGTACTGCCGATGCGCCGGGCCGGGTCAGCCTGCCAGGCGGGCGAGGGCCAGGGCGTGAGCGCGGTCGAGGGAGTCGCCGGCGGCGCAAGGGACGTCCGGCTGGACACCGGTGCCCTCCCAGTTCGTGCGGGAGACGGGGTTGACGGCGCGGCCGACGGGGACGGTGGCTTCCAGGTGCGGGTGCACGGTCCAGCCCTGGCACGGATGTGCGCCGCGGCGGGTGCGCTCGCCGACGACTACGGCGCGGCCGAGCTGCTGGAGGTCGTACGCCAGCTCCTCGGCGGCGGAGAAGGTGCTGTCGCTGGACAGTACGTACAACGGCTTGCTGCCGCCGAAGCGCGCGCCGGGAACATGCGGCAGGCTCCAGGACTGCTCGCTGCGCCCGCCGCCGTGCCAGTGCATGGTGTTGAGGTGGGTGCGCTCGTCGAGGAGGTAACTGCAGACGAAGGCGACCGTGTCCGGGTCGCCGCCCCGGTTGGCGCGAAGGTCCACGATCAGCGCCCGGGCGCGGGAGGCCAGGGTGAGCGCGGCGCTCAGCGGTTCGGCGGCCCACTCCAGCGGGAACAGCATCGGTGCCAGCTCCACCACGGCGACGCCTCCGTCGAGCAACTGAACCCGGGGCGCACCGCCAGCGAGGTGTCGAAGTCCCGGCGCATGGAGTCCCTGCTGGCTTCCCCCTGCTTCGGGGGGACCGGTTCGGCGTGGTGCTTCAGCCTCAGGTGCCGGTCGCCGTTGACGGATTGCAGGTCCGCGGTGACCAGCCGGGCGAGCTCCTCGGTGCCGTCGACGTCGTAGGCGCCCTCGGTGAGGCGTCGTCGCAGCAGGCCGGCGAGCTGTTCGGCTATGTCGGGGAAAACGTAGTGCTCGGTCAGCAGCCGGGCCGTCTCGTCGATGACAGGGGCGGGCTGAAGCTTCGTCGTAGTCGTCATGGCAGGGAGGAGAGCACTGCCCTTGCGAAAGCGTCAAAGAGTTCAGACACTTTCGGTATGCGTGATCAGCCGTCCTACCCGCCGCCTTCCGAGGAAGTTCTGGAGATCGGTGCGCCCGAGCAGTTCGCGGCGCTCTCCCACCCGTTGCGTCAGCGGTTGCTCTTCGCCCTGGGCCACCGGCCTGCCACCATCAGGCAGCTTGCGGCGCAGCTCGACGCCAAGAAGGGCAACGTGGCCCACCACCTCAAAGTGCTCCGCGACGCCGGGCTGGTCCGCGTCGTCGAGACCCGCCAGGTCCGCGGCGGCACCGAGCAGTACTACCAGCGCACGGCCCGCCACATGGTCGTCGCCGAACCTCAAGCGGCGGGCACCGCCGCGATGTTCGCCGCGGTCGCCCAGGAGCTGGACCTCTCTCCCGCCGAGACCCACCTGACACTGCGCCACCTGCGTCTCAGTCCCGCGAAGGCGAGCGAACTCGGCGAGGCCCTCACCGAACTGGTCGACGAGGCCGAGGAGGACGCGGAGGGCCAGCCCCTGCACGGCGTGCTGGTGGCGCTCTATCAGCAGGCGCTGCCGACCGGCACCACCGGCACCTCCGGTGCCGCCCGGCCTCGCGGCGCCCATACTCCTCCGCCACCCGTGGAGGAGGAGAAGGACGGATTCCATGGCGATTTCCTACAGCCTTGAGCTGGTGACCCCGTGGGCCCCGGTCCGGGTCGCCCGGAGGCTCGTCGACGTCGCCCGGCCGATGCGGCTCCTCACCGTCCCCGCCGCCGTCCCCGCGACCGTCGACACGCTGCTCGCGGGCGGCGCGCTCACGGCGCACGGCACCTGGATCCGGGTGACCCCGCTCAAGCCCACCCGCTGGGGAGATCCCCGGATCGGCGGCCGCTTCTTCACCCCGACCGTTTCGGTCGCCTTCCGGCTCGGGAAGGACACCGATGTCTCCGGCCAGCAGGACGACATGATCCGGCTGTCCGACGCCCTCCTCGCGCAGGTGCCCGGCGACGCGGTTCTGCACCTCGACCAGGAGGACGTCTGGATGGTGCGCCGGGACGGCGAGTTGATCCTCGGCGAGCGGTCCGACATCTGGCCGCCGGACCGCCTTGCCACCGTCTCGGGGCCCTACCGCCGCCGGACGCACGAGTTCGTCCACGAGGACTGACCGAACCGGGTTGTCCGACCCCCGTGCGATCGTCTGCGAAGGGACTGACGCCCGCGCCGTCACCGGGCCCGCCGACACGTGGATCCGGCTGCCCGACCCCGGCCGGCGGGAGCACTGACCGACCCGCAGGCCGTCCGCCTGCGCGCTGCGAAGCTCGGCGGGATCCCGGTGCGTCCGACCGCCGGCCGCCTGCCCGGCGACCCGCGCCGGGCGTCGGCGCGGGCCGTCGTGCCGGGGGTTCGGGCCTAGAAGGCGGAGTTGGTGAACCAGAGGTCCAGCAGTTCTTCGTCCCCGGAGGCCGTGATCCCGGGTGCCGAGCGGTCGGTGCGGCCGTAGAGGAGGAGCAGGAGGTCGGCGGCGGTGGCCGAGACCGTGGCGTCGGCGTCGGCGGTGGTGGCGGTGGCGGTCGTGTCGGCGGGGGCCAAGCCGAAGCCGTCGGGCCGCAGGTGGATCAGCCAGTCGCCGTCGCCGTCGGTGCGGGTGAAGCGGAGGGTGCGGTCGGCGGCGCGGAGCTTGGCCGTGTGCGGGGCGAAGAGGGTGGCGTGCGGCAGGTTGGTGAGGAATTCGGCCACGCCGTCCGCGGCGAGGTCCGGGTCGATCTCGGGACCGAGCCCCAGGGCGAGTTCGGCGTCGACGCGGTGGACGAGGGTCTCGAAGAGCATCCGGCGCACCCAGAAGCGGGCGTGCTGGTCGGCGCCCCAGGCCCACATGGGGGCGTCGAGGTCGGTCTCGGCGAACGTCGCGGCCGCTTCCGCACCGGCCTCGGTGAGCCACGCCGGGTAGTCCTCGGCCCGTTCGGGGAGCTTGAGGTCGACGTCCCGGCTGGTGGGTGGTGTCTGGATGCGTTGCCGCAGCAGGACGGTGAACCAGCGCTGGACGCTGCCGGCGTGGCGGAGGAGGTCGGCGAGGGTCCAGTCGGGGCAGGTGGGGACGGGGGTGGCCGGGTCGGCGGAGCGTACGGCGGTGGCGAACCTGTGGGTCTCGGCGGCCACGGCGTCGACGTGCTCGTTCGGGGTCATGGACGGTTGCTCCGGAGGGATTCAGGGGCCGGTGGGACCAGCGGTCCGGTGGCGAGGGTGAGGGTGGAGAAGAGGGCAGGGTCGGGATCAGCCGAGGGGCTTGTCGACGACGGCCTTGGTGTGGCTGAACGTGTCGATCGAGTACTCGCCGTGGTAGCGACCCATGCCGCTCTCGCCGACGCCGCCGAAGGGCAGGTCGGGCATCGCCAGGTGCGAGACCGGGAGTCCGAAGCTGAGCGCGCCGGAGGAGGTCTCCTCGGTCAGTCGCCGCTTGGTGTCCGCGGATTCGGTGAAGGCGTAGAGGGCGAGCGGCTTGTCGCGCTCGTTGATGAAGGCGATCGCCGCGTCGAGGTCGGGGACGGTGAGGACGGGCAGGATCGGGCCGAAGATCTCGGCCTGCATCACGGGGGCGGTCGCGGGCACGTCGGCGAGGACGGTCGGGGCGAGGTAGCGCGTGGCACGGTCGTGCCCGCCGCCGGTGACGGTGCGTCCGTCGTCGAGCAGCGCGGTGAGCCGGTCGAAGTGGCGCTCGTTGACGATGCGCCCGTACTCCGTGCTCGTGGCAGGGTCCTCGCCGAACAGTTCCCGTACGGCGTCGGCCAGTTCGCGTTCCAGGCCGGCCGCGGTGTCGCCGACGGCGAGGACGTAGTCGGGGGCGACGCAGGTCTGTCCGGCGTTGAGGAACTTGCCGCGGGCGATCCGCCGGGCGGTGACGGCGAGGTCGGTGCCGGGGTCGACCACGACCGGGCTCTTGCCGCCGAGTTCCAGGGTGACCGGGGTCAGGTGCTTGGCGGCGGCGGTCATGACGATCCGTCCGACGGCGCCGTTGCCGGTGTAGAAGATGTGGTCGAAGCGCTGCTCCAGCAGGGCGGTGGTCTCCGGGACGGCGCCTTCGACGACGGCGACGGCCTCCTCGCCGAGGTAGCGCGGCAGCAGCTCGGCGATGGCCGAGGAGGTCGCGGGGGCGAGTTCGCTGGGCTTGAGGACGGCGGTGTTCCCGGCGGCCAGGGCGCCGACGAGCGGGGCCAGGGCGAGCTGGAGCGGGTAGTTCCAGGGGGCGATGATCAGCACCACGCCCAGGGGGTCGCGGACGACCCGGGCCTCGGCGGGGCGGAAGACCTCCGGTACGGCGGCCGGCTTCGGGTCCAGCCACTCGGCCAGGTGGGCGACGGTGTGGTCGAGTTCGTTGAGCGTGAAGCCGATCTCGGTCCGGTAGGCCTCGGCGGCGCTCTTGCCGAGGTCGGTGTGCAGGGCCCGCTGGAACGCCTCGGCCTGTTCGGTGAGCAGGGCGCGCAGGGCGGCCAGCTTGTCGAGGCGCCAGGTGAGCGGCCTGGTCCGGCCGGTGGAGAATTCGGCCCGCAGGCGGGCGACCACGGTGGGGATGGCGTCAGTCATGAGGGGTCTCGCGGTCTTGAGGTGGGGAGCCGGTGCTTGCGGGTAGAAATTTTTCACTACCTGAAGCAATGGCGACCCTAGGGATGAAAGGTTGAGTTTGTCAAGCATCCTCCTGCGATTCTCCCGGCATCCCCCGTTCGCCCGGACAGGTGTCAGGGGCGGTAGTCGCGCAGGTCGTGGGCGGGGTGCCAGCCCTGGGCGCGGGCGCGGGTCAGGTCGAGGACGACACCGCGGGTGAGGAGGTCGACGGTGTACGGGGTGAGGCCGGGGACCACCGAGGTGCGGGCGGCGAGGCGGACGAGCGGCGCGGGCAGGTGGGCGATCCGGGCGGGGCGGCGGTGGACGGTGAGGATGTGGCGCAGCGCGTCGTCGCGCCGGTACGGGGCGGCGTCCGCGACGTTGTAGGCGCCGGGAGCCCAGGGCGCGGCGCCGGTGAGGCCGAGGGCGGACAGGCAGGCGTCGGTGAGGTTGGCGACGGCGGTCAGACTGAGCGGGAGGTCCCGGCCGGGCAGCGGCAGCAGGCCGTACCGGGCCCGGCCGAGCAGCTGCGGAAGGAGGTGCGGGTCTCCGGGGCCGTAGACGGCGCGGGGGCGCAGGACGACGGCACCGGCCGCGAGGGCGAGCCGTTCGGCGGCGGCCTTGGTGCGGCCGTAGGCGTTGAGGTGGCCGGCGGTGGTGGGGTGGTCCTCGGTGAGGACGGCGGCGGTGGTGCGGGGGTCGTAGACGCTGGCGCTGCTGACGTGGACGAGGGGGCGGCCGGCGGCGGCGCGCAGGACGCGCTCGGTGCCGGTGACGTTGACGGTGCGCTGGTGGGCCTCGGCCGGGTGGCCCGGGGGCAGGTCGGCGACGGCGGCGGCGCAGTGGACGACGAGGTCGGCGCCGGTGAAGTCGGGGTCGTGGGCGGCGGCGTCCCAGCCGAGGTGGCGGCCGACCGGGCCGGGGCGGCGGCCGTGGCAGATGACGTCCAGGCCCAGGGCGGCGGCGGTGCGGGCGAGGTGGGCGCCGCAGAATCCGGAGGCGCCGGTGACGGCGATGCGCATCAGGACCGTCCTCGGCGGAGCGTGAGTTCGGCGTAGCCGGGCAGGGCGCAGCGGCGGTCGACGCGGGCACGGGCGACGACCGGGCGGTGGGGGGCCAGCGCGAGGAGCACGTCGGCGAGTTGGGCGCGGGCCAGGCCCGCACCGGGGCAGGCGTGCGGGCCGGTGCCGAAGACGGCCTGGGTGGCGGCCGGGTCCGGGCTCGGAGCGCGGTGGTGGGCGTGGGCGGCGTGCCGGGCGACCAGGATCAGCCGGTCGCCGCGGCGCACCCGGTGACCGGCGAGGGTGGCGTCGGCGGCGGCCGCCCTGGGCAGCAGTGGGGAGGGCGCGGTGAGGCGCAGCAGTTCGGCGGCGAGACGGGGCGCGCCGGCCCCGTCGACGGCCGCCCACAGGCCGGCGTCGGCGCACCAGGCGACGGCGCGGGGGACGGCTGCGAGGGTGGTGTTGACGGCGGCGACGGCGACCATGGCGTCACGCGGATCGGGCAGCAGGGCGCTGAGGCGGGCAGCGGCGTCGACCGCCTCGGCCGCGGCGCGGGCACGGCCCGGGCGCGGTCCGGGCAGGTGGTCGCGGGCGGCAGCGGCGGCCGCCTCGGCTGCGGCGTCGGCGAGTCGACGTGCCGGGACGGTCGCACCGGTGAGGGCGGCGGCGGTGGTTCCGGCCAGTTCCCTTACGAGGTCCACGAGTTCGAGGTGCCCGGTGGCCAGGTCGGGGACGCGCTCGGCGAGGACGGCCTGCCAGAGCGGGCGGATCCGGGCGCGGGCGCTGGTGTCGACGCCGGCGGCCAGCGTACGGCGGGCGGTGCGGTGCTCGCCGCCGTCCTGGTCGAACAGTGCGCCGCCGTCGGTGAGCCGGGCCGCCGCGCCGCCGGTGGTGCCGGGCGCGGTGCGGTGCAGCGGGACGCGGGTGAGGGCCTCGTGGTAGGCGTCGGCGCCGTGCACCAGCAGGGTGCGGCCGAGCCGCAGGACCGGGCGGCGACGGGTGGCGCAGAGCAGCGCGAAGAGCACGGGGTGGCTGTGCAGGTAGACGCGTCGGTCGCGGCGCCGGGCCCGGCGGGAGGCGGCGGCGAGGGACGCGAGGTCCGTGGCGGTGCTGGTCCCGGAGAGGGGTTCGGTGGGCGTCGCGGTGGCGGTCGTGCGGTCGGACGGGTTCATCGGGCCAACTCCTGTGCGCAGTGGGCGGATGCCGCGGCCCGGTCGGGTTTGCGGGAGCGGCCGGCGAGCGGGACGGTGCCGAACAGGACGGCGTCGGGGCGGGCGGAGCCCATGCGGTCGAGCGGCCCGCGCAGGGCGGCGCGCAGGTGCCGCGGGTCGGTGCCGGGCGCGGGCTGGACGAGGGCGACCAGCCGTTCGTCCCCGTTCCCGTCGGGAACACCGACCAGCACGGCCAGTTCGACGCCGGGTACGTGCAGCGCGGGCTCGTACAGGCCCGGGTAGATGTTCTCGGCGTGGCGCAGCACCATGTCCTTGAGGCGGCCGGCGAGGACGATCCGTCCGTCGGGGGTGAGGCCGGCGTGGTCGCCGGTGCGGATCCACGGGTCGGGTTCCTCGCCGAGGTAGCGGTGGCGGGCGCCGGGCCCGGTGAGGTGGAGTTCGCCGTCCTCGGCGAGGCGGGCCCGGACGCCGGGCAGCGGGTGGCCGACGAGGTCGCCGTTCCCGTCGTGGGCGCTCTTGTCCGCCTCCTCGACCGCGGCGGCGGGGAACAGTTCGGTGAGCGCGTAGACGCTCCACGCTTCGTCGGCGCCGGACCGCTTGACCCGGCGCAGCAGGGCGGCGTCGGCGGGGGCGGAGCCCGTCCAGACCCGGCCGGTGAAGCGGGCCCCGGCGGCGAGGGCGGCGCGCAGCTGCGGCGGGGTGAGGTAGGTGTGGGCGGGGGAGAGCCGGGCGAGCTGGCGGCCGAGTGCGGCGGGGCGGCGGGCGGGCAGGACGACGGCGGCGCCGGCGGCGAGTGCCGGGACGAGGACGAAGAAGGTGCCGCCGAGGACGACCGTGCCGGGGCGCGGGCAGACCAGGTCGGCGACGGTTCCCAGCCCGGCGGCGAGGCCGGCGCGGGTGTGGACGACGGCGCGCGGTCGGGCGGTGGTTCCGGAGGTGAAGACGATCACCGCGTCCTCGCTGCCGTGGCCGTGGCCGTGGCCGTGGCCGTCGCCCTCGGACGGGGCGGCCGGCGGATCAGCGGGCGGGGCGGTGTCCGCCGGGCGCAGCCGGGGTGCGCAGCCGGGCAGGCGGCGGCCGAGGGTGGCGACCGGCCCCAGTGCGGTGAGCCGGGGGAGTGCGAGGTCGGCGCGGCGGGCCAGCGGCCCCGCCCAGCCGGCGACGGCCTGGGCGGCGGCGTCGGCGAGGACGAGATCGGGGCGGGCCAGTGCGAGTCGGGCGGCGAGCACGTCGGGTCCGGCGGTCGGGTCGAGGACGGCGATCCGCAGGCCCAGCCGGTGGGCGGCGAGCATGACGGCCAGCGCGCGCGGGCCGGGGCGGACGGCGACGCCGACGGTCGCGCCGGGGCCGGGGCCGGGGCCGGGACCGGGACCGGAGCGAGAGCCGGAGCCGAGGCCGTGGGCGTGCAGGGCGGCGGCGTAGCCGTCGGCCAGATCGGCGAGCTCGCCCCGGCGGATCACCGGGCGGACGGTGCCCAGGGCGGTCTGGCGCAGGACGGCGGGCCGCTCGGGGTGGTCGGTGCGCAGGGCGTGGGCGAGGCGGTCGAGCACGGAGGGCTGCTTTCGGGGAGCGGAGGTGGGCTGGGTGGGCGGCTGCGAGGGCCGCCGCGATGGGAATCGGCGGCCCCGGCGGCCCCGGCGGTCCCGGGCGGCCGCCGGCGGGTTCGGTCGACGACGGCCGGTCCGATGGATGCCTGAATGCCTGGATGCCGGCTCAGCGGACGTCGACGGGGCGCGGTCCGGCTCCGCGTTCCAGGTACCAGCGCGCCGTGCCCACCACCCCGTACGCGCGGATCCGTCGTGTGGAGTTCTGCACCACCATGTCGCGGCGGCGCACCACCGCCGTGGTGTGCCGGCGGACCTCGTTGAGGAACGCCCGGTCGGTGGGGGAGGGCCGGCGGGGCATGCCGCCGACGGCCTGGTAGAGCTCGGCGGTGATCGCCATGTTGTTGCCGGCGTGCATCCGGTACGGGGTCAGGTAGCCGTGCCGGCGGTGGTGGGCCGGCCGGATCCGGCCGAAGAAGGCGCCGAGGGCGACCAGGAGCAGGAACACCGCGCGTCCGGCCGGTCCGTGTTCGTCGCGGCGGGCGGTGACCCGGCCGCAGACGAGCCCTCCGCTGTCCAGCAGGCCGGCCCGGGCGGCGGCGGTCCAGCCGGGTTCGGGCAGGCAGTCGGCGTCGGTGCGGGCGAGCAGGGTGGCCCCGTGGGCGATGGCGTGGCGGAAGGCGGTGTCCACGGCGGAGCCGACGCCCTTCTCCGGCTCGACCAGCACCTCGACGGGGAACGGTGCGCGGGCGGCGAACGCGCGGACGGTGGCGACGGTGCCGTCGGTGGAGCCGTTGTCGGCGACGAGGAGGGTGAAGTCGCGGTCGCGCTGGGCGGCGAGGGCGCGCAGCACGCCGTCGATGCGGTCCTGCTCCTGGTAGGCGGGGACCACCACCCACAGATCGGTCCTCACGACGCCTCCCAGACCATGGTCATCAGGCTGACGCCGCCGCCGAGGCCGACCAGCAGGACCTTGTCCCCGGGGGCCAGCGTGTCGCGTGTCCGGTCGAGTTGGACGCCCAGGGTGGCGCTGGCGACGTTGCCGATCTCCGGGACGGTGAGTACCAGCTTCCCGGCCGGCGCCCCGGTCAGCTCGACGAAACGTTCCAGGTACGGGAGCGTCACCTGGTGCACCAGGACGCGGGCGTAGTCGTCCCAGCCGAGGCCGGTGCGGGCGGCGAGCCGGGCCAGAACGGCCGGGCCGATCGTCTCGAAGATGCCGCGCAACTCCTTGCCGCCGCCGCGGAAGTAGCTGTGCTCGTCGCCGCGCGGGTGCCGGGACCCGCCGCCGGGGATCCCGCCGGCCTCCCAGTGCTCGGAGGCGGTGGCGCTCTCGATGTCGAGGATGCCGCCCCGCTCGACGGCCTCGACGACGACGGCCGCCCCGGCGTCGCCGAAGGTGTAGCCGGCGAAGCCGTCGCGAACCTCCGCGATGCCGGCAGGAGCGCGGCGCATGGCCCGGCTGGGGGTCTCCCCGGTGACGACCAGGGCGCGCCGGGCCCGTCCGGCCAGGATCATCGCCCGGGCCAGGTCGATCCCGTTGAGGAAGCTGTTGCAGGCGTTGCTGACGTCCAACGCGTGGGCCCGGGTGCCGAGTTCGGCCTGCACGATGTGGGCGGTGGCGGGCTCGCAGACGTCCCGGGTGGCGGAGGCGAACAGCAGCAGGTCCACGTCCCGTGGATGCAGCCCGCGGGTGTCGAGGGCGCGCCGGGCGGCGCCGACGGCGAGGGTGGAGGCGTACTCGTCGTCGGCGGCGAAGTGCCGGCTGCGGATCCCGGTCGCCTTCTCGAACATCCGCTCCGGCAGGGCGAGTCGCCCGCCCGCGGCGATCTCGTCCTGAAGCTGCTGGGAGGTGAGCCGGCGGGCCGGCAGGTGGGAGCCGACGGCGGTGATGCCGATCCGCGGTATCGCTGCTGATTGCATGCCTTCATGCTCCGGCGATCACGGCCGGGCCGGCCTGAGTACGGGTACTCAGAGCGGCCCGTTCCGCTACCCGATCACGTCTGTGCAGGTGGACGGTTGTCGGGCTCGTCTTACCTCGTGAAGCCGCTGACGCCAGGACCCGGGTGACTTCCCGGGCGCTCGGGAACCCTGATGGGGCACGCCTCTTGCCCGCTCCGGGGCCGCTGCGCATCCTGCTGGAATGCGCTTCTCCGTCAACATCCCCAACTTCGGTGACTTCGCCGACCCCCGCAACGTCGCGACCGTGGCCGCCGCCGCCGAACAGGCAGGCTGGGACGGTCTGTTCGTCTGGGACCACGTACTGCATCGACGACACCAGGGGCGTCCGTTCGCCGACCCCTGGATGCTGCTGACCGCGGCCGCGCTGGCGACCTCCCGGATCCGGCTGGGCACCCTGCTGACGCCGGTCCCCCGGTACCGACCGCAGCAACTCGCCCGCCAGGTCGCCACCCTGGACGTCCTCAGCGGCGGCCGGGTGGTCTTCGCCGCCGGCCTGGGCGGTCCGATCGAGGACGAATACCTCAGCTTCGGCGACACCTCCGAACCGCGCCTCCTGGCCGAACGACTGGACGAGGGGCTGGAGCTGTTGAGGCGCTTCTGGTCCGGCGAGGCGGTGGACCACCACGGCCGGCACTACGAGGTCCGGGACGTGACCTTGCTGCCCGCCACCGCGCAGCGGCCCTGTCCGCCGGTGTGGATCGGCGGGTTCTGGCCGCGGGCCGCCCCCCCTCGCGGGGGCGGGGCCGGGGGGCGCCGGGGGCCGCGCGCACTAACAGGCCCCCCACGCCCGCGGCCCGCACATCGGGGTGGGCGGGGTGGAGTTGGCCAGATGC
>NZ_JBHXEM010000178.1:0-14813 GCF_042724755.1 Kitasatospora sp. NPDC127067
GGGTTGGCGCCGGGGGGGGTGGGGGGGGCGACCACCCCGTACCCGCAGGACAGGCCCCGGCCCGTCCTGCGGTTCCGGCGTTCCCGGCCCCCGGACTCCCGGATCGGGTGCACCCGGCGGAGCCGTCGCAGGGTTGGCGCCGGCCGGGCGCCGGTAGCACGCGGATCCGGCCGGGGCGACCGGGTCGCGAGCCTGTCAAGCGCCGGTTCGGCCAACAACTTCCGGCCGTCCGCCCCGTCGTTCGTTGCCCCGGCCCGCGGGGGGTCCGCAGACTGTGCGGACCGCACCGCGGCCGTGTCGCAGCGCACCGGGCTGTCAAACCCACCCCACCTGCAGTTCCCTCGTAAGGATGGTGGATACTGCTCCTTGTGAACGTGTTCACGTTCACAAGCGGACAAGCTTGCGTGGTTGAGCAACGGTCTACGGCTATAGATGAAGTTTGTCCGGAAGATGCCCGTCGTCACGCGGGCAGGTTGGGAGAGAGGGCGACGTGGAACTGGCAATCGCTCACGAGACCATCGCGCGATGGCAATTCGGCATCACCACCGTCTACCACTTCCTCTTCGTCCCGCTCACGATCAGCCTGGCCGCGATCGTGGCCGGTCTGGAGACCGCCTGGGTGCGGACGAACAAGGAGAAGTACTTCCACGCCACCAAGTTCTGGGGAAAGCTCTTCCTCATCAACATCGCGATGGGCGTGGTCACGGGAATCGTCCAGGAATTCCAGTTCGGCATGAACTGGTCCGACTACTCCCGCTTCGTCGGTGACGTCTTCGGCGCCCCGCTCGCGATGGAGGCGCTGATCGCCTTCTTCTTCGAGTCCACCTTCATCGGCCTGTGGATCTTCGGCTGGGACAAGCTGCCGAGGAAGATCCACTGTGCCTGCATGTGGATGGTGGCCCTGGGCACCGTGCTCTCCGCCTACTTCATCCTGGCCGCCAACTCCTGGATGCAGCACCCGGTCGGCTACGCGATCGACCCGGTCACCGGCAAGGCCCAACTGACCGACGTCGTCCGGGTGCTGTTCCAGAACACCACCCTCGTGGTCGTCTTCCACACCCTGACCGCCGCCTTCCTCACCGGTGCGGCCTTCGTCGTCGGCATCGCCTCCTTCCACCTCTGGAAGGCCAAGCGCAAGCCCGGGACCGCCGACCCGAAGAAGACCGCCGCGATGCGGACCTCGCTGCGGCTCGGCCTGGTGCTCGCGGTGGTCTTCGGCGCCGGCACCGCGCTCAGCGGCGACACCCTGGGCAAGGTCATGTTCGAGCAGCAGCCGATGAAGATGGCCGCCGCCGAGGCGCTGTGGGAGACCCAGGCGCCGGCCCCGTTCTCGGTCTTCGCGGTCGGCGACGTCAGCAAGGGCCACAACTCGGTCGCCCTGGAGATCCCCGGAATACTCTCCTTCCTCGCCCACAGCGACTTCAGCTCCTCCGTCCCCGGCATCAACGACACCGCCGCCGCCGAGGCCGCCCAGCACGGCGGCGACCCCAAGGACTACATCCCGAGCATCTTCGTCACCTACTGGGGCTTCCGCCTCATGATCGGCTTCGGGATGACCTCCTTCCTGGCCGGCCTGATCGGCCTGTGGACCACGCGGAGGAAGCTCTTCCTGCGCCCCGAGTTCCGCACCGGCGAGACCGAGGTGCCCCGGCTGATGCTCACCCCCAAGCGCGAGCTGGGGCCGCTGCTGACCAAGTGGAGCTGGCGGATCGGCATCCTGACCATGGGCTTCCCGCTGATCGCCAACAGCTTCGGCTGGATCTTCACCGAGATGGGCCGTCAGCCCTGGGCCGTCTTCGGCCTGATGACCACGGCCAGCGCCGTCTCCCCCAACGTCGGTGTCGGCACCCAGATCGGGGCGCTGGCCACCTTCACCGCGCTGTACGCGATCCTCGCGGTCATCGAGGTCCGGCTGCTGGTCAAGTACGCCAAGGCCGGCCCGGTGGTGACCGAGCAGCCGCCCACCAAGGACCCGTCGCTGCGCGGACCGTCCTCGGACGAGGACGCCGACAAGCCGCTCGCCTTCGCCTACTGAGGCGCCGGGACACCGGGGAACTGAGGATCTGACATGCAACTCCACGACGTCTGGTTCGTGCTGATCGCGGTCCTGTGGATCGGCTACTTCTTCCTGGAGGGCTTCGACTTCGGGATCGGCGTGCTGACCAAGCCGCTGGCCCGCAACACCGCCGAACGGCGGGTGCTGATCAACACCATCGGCCCGGTCTGGGACGGCAACGAGGTCTGGCTGCTGACCGCCGGCGGCGCCACCTTCGCGGCCTTCCCGGACTGGTACGCCACGCTCTTCAGCGGCTTCTACATCCCGCTGCTGGTCATCCTGGTCTGCCTGATCATCCGCGGTGTGGCCTTCGAGTACCGGGCCAAGCGTGACGGCGCCCGCTGGCAGCGGAACTGGGAGGAGGCCATCTTCTGGACCTCCCTCCTCCCGGCCTTCCTCTGGGGCGTGGCCTTCGCCAACATCGTGCGCGGCGTGGACATCGACGCGCAGAAGAACTACATCGGCACCCTCTGGGACCTGCTGAACCCGTACGCGCTGCTCGGCGGCCTGGTGACGCTCGCCCTGTTCACCCTGCACGGCTCGGTGTTCGCCGCGCTCAAGACGGTCGGCGAGATCCGCGAGCGGGCCCGCAGGGCCGCCCTGCTGTCCGGTCTGGTGACCGCCGTGCTGGCGCTGGCCTTCCTGATCTGGACCCAGGCCGACCACGGCAACGGCCGCAGCCTCGCCGCGATGATCGTCGCGATGGTCGCCCTGCTCGGCGCCCTGGCGGCCAACCAGCTCGGCCGCGAGGGCTGGGCGTTCAGCCTCTCCGGGGCGACCATCGTGGCCGCGGTCGCGATGCTCTTCCTGGCGCTCTTCCCGGACGTCATGCCCTCCACCCTGAACCCGGACTGGAGCCTGACCGTCAGCAACGCCGCGTCCTCGCCGTACACGCTGAAGGTGATGACCGTCGTGGCGGCGATCTTCACCCCGCTGGTGCTGCTCTACCAGGGCTGGACGTACTGGGTGTTCCGCAAGCGGATCGGCGTCCAGCACATCCCCGGGCACAACCCGGCCGCCCCGCTCGACCAGGCCTGACGCCATGAAGCCGGTCGACCCCCGACTCCTCGGGTACGCCCGCACCACCAGGGCCTTCCTCGTCGGATCCGTGCTGCTCGGCGCGGTCGGCGCGGCCCTGGTGGTCGCCCAGGCGAGTCTGATCGCCGAGATCGTCGTCCGCGCCTTCCAGCGCGGCGCGACGCTCGGCGAGCTGACCACGCCGCTGCTGCTGCTCGCCCTGACGGCGGTCGGGCGCGGGCTGGTCGGCTGGCTCACCGAGCTCACCGCGCACCGGTCCGTCGCCCGGGTGAAGTCCACCCTGCGGCGCCGGCTGCTCGACCACGCCACCGCGCTCGGCCCGTCCTACCTGGCGGGCCGGCGCACCGGCGAACTCACCACCCTCGCCACCCGCGGCATCGACGCGCTGGACGACTACTTCGCCCGCTACCTGCCGCAGCTGGCGCTGGCCGTGGTCGTCCCGGTGATCGTGCTGCTGCGGATCGTCGGCGCCGACTTCACCTCGGCCGCGATCATCGCCGGAACGCTGCCGCTGATCCCGCTGTTCATGGTGCTGATCGGGATGGCCACCCAGTCCCGGATGGACCGGCAGTGGAACACCCTGGCCCGGCTCTCCCACCACTTCCTCGACGTGGTCGCCGGGCTGCCCACCCTCAAGGTGTTCAACCGGGCCCGCACCCAGGCCGCCACCATCGCCCGGATCACCGCCGACTACCGCCGCGCCACCCTGCGCACCCTGCGGATCGCCTTCGTCTCCTCCTTCACCCTGGAACTGCTCTCCACCCTGTCCGTCGCGCTGGTCGCCGTCACCGTCGGCTTCCGGCTGGTGGACGGCACGCTCGACCTGGAGACCGGGCTGCTGATCCTGGTGCTCGCCCCCGAGGTGTACTTCCCGATCCGCCAGGTCGGCGCGCTCTACCACTCCAGCGTCGAGGGGCTGACCGCCGCCGACGAGCTGTTCCGGGTGCTGGAGACCCCGCTGCCCGCCGCCGGCACCACCCCGGCGCCGGACCTCGCGGGTGCCGAGATCGCCGCCGACGGCCTGGTCGTCCGGCACCCCGGGCGCACCGAGCCAGCCCTGGACGGCGCCGGGCTGACCCTGAGCCCGGGCTCCAGCACGGCGCTCACCGGCCCCAGCGGCGCCGGCAAGTCCACCCTGCTGGCCGTCCTGCTCGGCCTCACCGCCCCGGACTCCGGCACCGTCCGGATCACCGCCGCCGACGGCCGCGTCCACGACCTGGCCGAGCTGGACCCGCAGAGCTGGCGGCGGCAGATCGCCTGGGTGCCGCAGCACCCGCACCTGTTCGCCGGGACGGTCGCCGAGAACCTGCGGCTCTACCGGCCGCAGGCCACCGACGAGCAGCTGTGGACGGCGCTGCGGGCCGCGCACGCGCTCGACTTCGTGACCGACCTGGCGGCCGTCCTGGGGGAGGACGGCGCCGGGCTCTCCGCCGGGCAGCGCCAGCGCCTCGCCCTCGCCCGGGTGCTGCTCGCCGACGACCGGCCGCTGGTGCTGCTGGACGAGCCGACCGCCAACCTGGACGGCGCCTCCGAGGCGGCCGTCGTGGACACCGTCCGGGCGCTGGCCGCCGATCCGGCGCGCACCGTGCTGGTGGTCGCGCACCGGCCGGCCCTGCTGGCCGCCGCCGACCGGCGGGTACGGCTGGCGGGGCCCGCCACCGCCCCGCCCGCCCCGCTCACGGACGGCGGTCACCACGGCGGTCACCACGATGGTCACCACGATGGGAAGCGCGGCTGGAAGCACAGCGGGAAGCCGACCCCCGCCCCCGCCGTCGCCGAGGAGACCGGCCCCGAGGGCGGCACCACCCCCCGGCTGGCGCTCTCGATCGTGCTCGGCGCGCTCGCCCTCGGCTGCGCCGTCGCCCTGATGGCCACCTCCGGCTACCTGATCTCCCGGGCCTCCGAGATGCCGCCGGTGCTCTACCTGATGATGGCCGTCACCTCGGTACGGGCCTTCGGCATCGGCCGCAGCGTCTTCCGCTACGCCGAGCGGCTGGTCTCGCACGACGCGGTGCTGCGCACCCTCGGCACCCTGCGGGCCGCCGTCTACCGGCGGCTGAGCGCGCTCGCCCCGGCCGGACTGCCCGCCTTCCGGCGCGGCGACCTGCTCTCCCGGCTGGTCGCCGACGTGGACGCGATCCAGGACCACTACCTGCGCTGGCGGCTGCCGGCCGCGGTGGCCGGCCTGGTCGCGCTGGCCTCGACGGTGGCGATGACCGCCTTCCTGCCCGCCGCCGGGCTGGTGCTCGGCCTCGGGCTGCTGCTCGCTGGCGTGCTGGTGCCAGCCCTGGCCGCCCGCTGGTCGGCCGGTGCCGAACGGCGCCAGGCCCCGGCGCGCGGGCGCCTGGCCACCGCCGTGGTGGACGCCTTCACCGGCACCGCCGAGCTCACCGTGGCCGGCGCCCTGCCCGGCCGGCTGGCCGCCGTCCGTACCGCCGACGCCGCGCTGACCGGGCTGGCCGCCCGCTCGGCCGCCACCACCGCACTCGGCACCGGGCTGATCGCCCTGCTCACCGGGCTGACCGTGACCGCCGCGGCCGCCGTCGGCGTCCAGGGGGTGCGCGACGGGGTGCTGGCGCCGGTCTGCCTGGCCGTGGTGGTGCTGACCCCGCTGGCCGCCTTCGAGGCCGTCACCGGGATGCCGCTCGCCGTCCAGGCCCGCCAGCGCAGCCGCGCCGCGCGGGCCCGGCTGGACGAGGTGCTGAACGCTCCGGTGCCGGTCACCGAGCCGGCCGAACCGGTGGCGCTGCCCGAGCAGCCGCTGCCGGTCGCGGTGCGCGGGCTGACCGTCCGCCACCCCGGGCAGGCGGTGGACGCGCTCGCCGGGGTGGACCTCGACCTCGCCGCCGGGCGCCGGATCGCCGTGGTCGGCCCGTCCGGCTCCGGCAAGACCACCCTCGCCCAGGCGCTGCTGCGCTTCCTGGAGCCGAGCGCCGGGTCGGTGCGGTTCGCCGACGGCCGTCCACAGGCTGTGGACAGCCGCGCGCTGGCGGGCGAGTCCGTCCGCCGGGTGATCGGGCTCTGCGCCCAGGACGCCCACGTCTTCGACAGCTCGCTGCGGGAGAACCTGCGGCTGGCCCGGCCGGAAGCGGCGGAGGACGAGCTGCGCGCCGCGCTGGCCGGCGCCCGGCTGCTGGAGTGGACCGAGGGCCTGCCGGACGGCCTGGACACCATGGTCGGCGAGCACGGCGCCCGGCTCTCCGGCGGCCAGCGCCAGCGGCTGGCACTCGCCCGGGCCCTGCTCGCGGACTTCCCCGTCCTGGTCCTGGACGAGCCCGCCGAGCACCTCGACCTGCCCACCGCGGACGCCCTGACCGCCGACCTGCTGGCCGCCACCGAGGGCCGCACCACGGTGCTGATCACCCACCGGCTGGCCGGGCTGGACGACACCACGGTGGACGAGGTGCTGGTGCTGGACGGCGGGCGGGTGGCCGAGCGGGGCCGCTGGTCCGAGCTGGTCGCCGACCCGGACGGGCGGCTGCACGCGATGTGGCGGCGGGAGCGGGAGGCGGACGGACTGCTGGAGCCGGTGGGCCGGTAGCCGCGCGGCCCGTCGCACTGTTGGTCGTACCGGTCGTCGTACTGCCCGTCGCGCCGCCCTTCGGCTGAAAAGCGTACAAACTAGGCTTTCTCCATGGACCCCACGCCGGACCTCCCCGAGGCCACGCCCGAGCCGACGCCCCATCGGGTGCCCGAGATCGCCTCGCTGGGGCTGGACACCCTGGTCACCGAGGTCGCCGAGCGCCTCCAGTCGGCCGCCGCGGTCACCGACCGGATGCAGCGGCTGCTGGAGGCGGTGGTCTCGATCGGGGCCGGGCTGGACCTGCACGCCACCCTGCACCGGATCGCCGTGGGCGCGGCCGAACTGGTCGACGCCCGGTACGCGGCGCTCGGCGTGATCGCCCCCGGCGGCACCGGCCTGGCCGACTTCATCCACGTCGGGGTCGACGACGGGACCGCCGGCGAGATCGGCGAACTGCCGGCCGGCCGGGGCATCCTCGGCGTGCTCATCGACCGCCCCGAGCCGCTGCGGCTGACCGACCTCGGCGCCGACCCGCGCTCCTCCGGGTTCCCCCCGCACCACCCGCAGATGAGGACCTTCCTGGGCGTGCCGATCCGGGTCCGCGCGGAGGTGTTCGGCAACCTCTACCTCACCGAGAAGAAGGGCGGCGGGGCCTTCACGCCCGAGGACGAGCAGGTGGTGCACGCGCTCGCCGCGGCGGCCGGTGTGGCCATCGAGAACTCCCGGCTGTACGAGGAGGGCCGCCGCCGCGAACGCTGGATCGCCGGCGCCGCCGCCGTCACCACCGCCCTGCTCTCCGCCGAGCAGGCCGAGACCGCGCTGACCGTCGCGGCCGAGCAGGTGCGGGAGCTGGCGGACGCCGCGCTCGGCATGATCCTGCTGCCGACCGGCCCGGAGGACGGCGACGAGGGCGACGGGCAGATGCGGGTCGCCCACGCCTCCGGTGAGCTGGCCGAGTTCGTGCGCGGCGAACTGCTGCCCAGGGAGAGCTTCGCGGCCCGGCTGCTCGCGGGGGAGAGCGTCTACCTGGACGACATGTCCAGCGACCCGACCGTGGTGATCCGGCTCGCCCGCCGCTTCGGCCCGTCCATGGCGGTGCCGATGGTCGCCGCCGGGCGGGTGCTCGGCGGGCTCTGCGTCTGGCGCCCCTGCGGAGCGGTGCCGTTCACCGACAGCGAGAAGCAGCTCGCCGAGACCTTCGCCTCGCAGGCCGCGCTCGCCCTGCGGCTCGCCGAGGGCCAGCGCGACCAGCAGCGCCTGGCCGTCTTCCAGGACCGCGACCGGATCGCCCGCGACCTGCACGACCTGGTGATCCAGCGGCTGTTCGCCACCGGGATGATGCTGGAGAGCGCCGCCCGGCGGGCGGTCGTCCCCGAGGTGAAGGTCGGCATCGGCAAGGCGGTGGACGAGCTGGACGCCACCATCCAGGAGGTCCGCACCACCATCTACGCCCTCCAGCACGACAACCACGGCGACGCGCCGGACACCCTGCGCACCCGGGTGCTGCGCGAGGCCAGCCAGGCCGCGGCCGCGCTCGGCTTCAAGCCCGCGGTGAGCTTCGTCGGGCCGGTGGAGAGCCTGGTCGGCGAGAACACCGGACGTCAACTGCTGGCCGCCCTGCGCGAGATGCTCTCCAACACGGCCCGGCACGCGCGCGCCTCCCGGGTCGGGGTGGAGATCGACGCCACCACCCACCTGGACGAGGACGGCCGCCCGGTGGGCGGCGACCCGGAGTCGCTGGACCGGGGCGGGCGGCCGGGCGTCCTGCTCACCGTGACCGACGACGGGGTGGGCATTCCGCAGGGCGGCCGGCGCAGCGGCCTGCTCAACCTCACCCGGCGCGCCGAGGCGCTCGGCGGCGACGCCTGGCACGAGAGCGGGCCGTACCGCAAGGGGACGATGGTGCGCTGGACCGCCCGGCTCTGAGCGTTCCAGGGCGGTTCCCGGCCGGTTGCCGGTCGGTTCCAGGCCGGTTCCGGGCCGCTTCCGGAGCGGTTCCCGATCGAGACGCGTGAAAGTTAAACGAGAGAGAACTTCCCGACCAACGGCGCAAGTTGTGAACGTTCTGGGCTTTCGGGGGCTCCGTGTGCACACATAGCTTTACTCCGCTCGGAGGGGAATCCGGAGGGCAACCGGACGGAGGGGGCAGTGAACGCTGCCGGCCGCGGCTACACCGCAGCAGGGGCAAGTCGAGGGGGGTTCCGCGCCGAACGGGCGGCGGACGGGCGCTACCGCTGGCAACTGAAGGCGCCCAACGGACGGGTGGTCGCGATCACCCCGGCCGCGTTCGAGACGGCCGGCGAGGCCGAGCGGGGCTTCGACGGCCTGCGGGTCGTGGCGGTCGAACTCACCGCGCGGATCACCCACGTGCGGGAGGGCATCGGCTGGATCTGGGTCGTCCCGGGTTCGCGGGTCCTGCCCGAGGTGCGCTCCAGCCGCGCGTACGAGCGGTACGCGACCTGCCAGAACGCCTTCCGGCGGTTCGTGGTGCTGCTCTCCAAGCAGCCTCCGCGCGAACTCCCGGAACCCGTGGTGCCGTTGAGACGCACCGATGGCCGCTGAGCGGCGCGGTCCGCGGCTGCTGATCGTGCCGGCGGCCGACCGCTGCCTCGGCTGGGCGCTGCGGGCCGCCAACGGTCGGCCGCTCGGGGTCGGCGTGCGGACCTACCGGAGCGAGGAGGAACTCGCCGAGTCGGTCCGGGAACTGCTGATCGAGCGGGCCGCACTGCGATGTTCGGTCGGACAGTCCGAGGGGCGTCAGTGGGTCTGGGCCGCCTACCTGCCGGTGCGCAGCACCCGGCGGGGGGCGGCCGACGCCGTTCCGGTGGCCCGCAGCGCCCGGGGGTACCTGCGGCGGGACCAGTGCCAGGCGGGGGTCGAGGGGTTCCTGGCCGGACTCCAGTGGGTGGGGCAGGAGTTGCGGCGGTCCGGACGGGACGGCCGCTGGCCGCTGTGAGCGTGTGAGTCGATGACGGTCCGAATCGATGACGGACCGTCATTCCTGCGTTCCCGGACGGGGATCCTCCACCGGATCCCGCTTCCGGAAGGGGATCCTCCATCGGATCTCCGTCCGTGCTTTTCCGGTGAAGGACAGGTTTCCGGCAACACTCCGAGCAGCCTCCTGGAGAAGAACGTCGACCGGGCTCGGAGACCCGGCAGTGCCCCTGTCACGTGCACGCTGACCAGTGGCTAAACCTCGCTGAACCGATGAGTCGACATTCACCGGCCGAGCTCGACCTCTCTTCCGGCGGAACCTCCCCGGCGGACAGGATCGGCACTGCCGGCGAGGCCGCAGCGGACGCGGCCACACGGCCCCGAACTCCCGAACGGAGTACGGGTTTCACGCGATGTACGTCTCTCCCCCGGAGGAAGAGGAACATGCGTAAGACCGCTGCCAAGCTGCTCACCGTCGCCGCCCTGGCGACCTCCCTCGCCACCGTCGTCGGCGGCACCGCCGTCGCCGACCCGGCCACCGGTGTCACCCCGCGCGCCATCGACATCGTGGGTGTCGGCTCCGACACGACCCAGTCGGTGCTGAACCAGCTCGCCGCCGACTACAACGCGTCGCTGACCAGCTCCACCTCCCCGCGCCTCTACAGCTGGGACGCGATCCCGGCCGGCACCATCACCACCAAGACCGGTGCCACCGCGATCACCCGCCCGAACGGCTCCGGCGCCGGCATCACCGCGCTGAACGCCAACACCAGCGCCACCGTGGACTTCGCCCGTTCCTCGCGCGGCCCGGTGGCCACCGACCCGACCACCGACGACTTCGTCGCGCTGGCGCAGGACGCGGTCTCCTGGGCCGCCAAGAGCGGTGGCAACGCCCCGGCGAACCTGACCACGGCGAACCTGAAGGGCATCTACTCCTGCACGATCACCAAGTGGAACCAGATCAACGCGTCGCTCCCGAACGCCACGATCAAGCCCTTCCTGCCGCAGACCGGTTCGGGCACCCGTTCCTTCTTCCTGACCGCCATCAACGGTGGCGTCACCCCGCTCACCCCGGGCGCCTGCGTCAACAGCAGCGTCCAGGAGAACCAGGGCAGCGACACCCAGCTGAACGACATCAACGCGCTGGTCCCCTACTCCGTCGCCCACTACATCGGCCAGGTGTACTTCGGCAAGGGCACCGGCGCCGACGTCCAGGGCCCGCTGACCATCCGCAACATCGACGGCAACGCGCCGGTCGACACCGTGAACAAGGTCATCAGCGACACCTTCGTGGCCACCCAGTACGGCCGCGTGGTCTACAACGTCTTCCGTGACGCCGAGTGGAACGCCACGGACGCCCACGGCACCGCCCTGCGCGCCATCTTCGGCGCCGGTGGCTGGATCTGCACCAACGGTGCCACGGACATCCAGAGCTACGGCTTCCTGCCGCTCTCGCCCTTCGCCTGCGGCAGCGTCACCCACTCCTGATCGAACCAGCACCGCACCGGCGGCCGCAGGGGCCTCGCCCCTGCGGCCGCCGGCCCGGCTGAACCCTCGGACCGGGGAGCAGGGCGCACCACGGCCGTACAGCCGGGACCGTCCCTCCGGCACCCTCACCGGGGCCGTGCCGCCGGCCGCGTTCCGCCCCGCGGCGGCGCCACCCCCGCGCGAGCTTCCTCGAACCGCACCACCGATCACCTCTCCTCTCCCTCTCCCAAGGAGTTCGGCATGTCCCGCATCAGTGCCCGCCTGGCCGCGACCGGTGCCACCGTCGTCCTCGCCCTGACCGGTGTGAGCGGTGCGGCCGTCGCCGACACCACCGCCACCCCGGCCGCCGGCCAGGCCGTGATCACCACCGACGTGAGCTTCCTGGCGGACGCCGCGCTCAACGGCATCCTGGTCATCCCGCTGCAGCCGGCCGACCCGAAGCTCGACGCCGACACCGGCCTCACCGTGACGCTCCCGGTGACCGACGGCGCCGCGAACATCCCCGGCTTCTACGGGCACGTGCAGTTCGGCGGCGGTCTGCTCTTCATCAACCTCTCGACCGGCAAGAGCGTGACCTTCAAGCAGCTCGACTTCTCGGTGGCCAAGGGCTACTTCACCGCCGTGCCGAACGGTTCGACCACCCCGGTGCCGCTGCTGGACCCGCGCGGCAACAACGTGATCGGCCGCACCGGCACCACCCAGACCCTGAACTCCTCCAGCTTCCAGGTGGACGCGGCCGGCGCGAACTACCTGGACACCAACCTCGGCACCACGTACTTCAAGGGCGGCCAGCAGATCGGCTCGCTCGCGCTGTCCTTCACCCCGGCGAGCTGATCCCAGCTCCACCCGGCCGCAGATCGGAGGGCCCGTGCCTCGGCGCGGGCCCGCCGCATGCGGATCTTCCAACTCCGGTACGGAGTCGCCGCGTTGTGGTCTCGTACACCTGGCCGACCGGATCCCGCCATGTCCGGCTGGCCGAATAGTACGCACGGAATCGTCCGTCCCCAGCGCGATCCGACGCCCTCGCGCCGCTCCCTCGGCGGCCCGCATCTCCCGGAGGCCTCGCATGAGAACCCGCGTACCCGACCGAAGAGGTCGGGGAAGGTGGCGCCGTCGACTACCGGCCCTGGCCCTCGCCAAGGCGGTGGTGGCGGCGCTCGCTGTCATTCCGATCGGGTTGGGCGCGGCGCCGCAGGCTCACGCCGACTCCTCGACGACCGTGACCGGTCCGAAGGTGTGGATCCCGGCCGCCGGAACGTACGGCGACGAGGGCAGTGTGACGGTCTCCCAGACGGCCAACCTGACCAACCAGGTGCTCCAGGTCTCCTGGAGCGGCTTCACGCCGACCGTCACCCAGAGCGGCGGCCCGGTGACGACCACGCCCGTGGAGTCGACCCTCAACCTGTACGCGGTCCGGGTCTACCAGTGTCGCGGCACCGACCCCGCCGTGACGGACTGCTACGGCAGCACCCTCTACGGCGGCGACCGCGAGGCGGGCTTCGAGCAGCCGGCCCGCCCGGTGCACACGGAGACTCCGGACTGGCCCACGAACATGGTGCTGGCCCCGACCGGCCCGGACGGCTCGGGCACCGCCTCCATCGAGGTGTGGAGCGCCAAGGAGAGCACCACGCTCGGCTGCGACGCCACCCACCCCTGCTCGATCGTGGTCGAGCCGAACTACGGCGGCGACCCGACGGACCTGTACAACATCCGCGGCGGCAAGGCCGACTGCAACGACCACCGGATGGACAAGGACAGGTTCTACAACGCCGCTTCGGACGGCGTCATGAAGCCCGGCCGGATCAACTCGAAGACCAAGAACCGCACCAGCGAGCAGTGCGCCTGGCTCAACCGGACCGTGGTCCCGCTCTCCTTCGCGCCCACCCCGGACTCCTGCGTCGCGAGCGCCCAGGACTTCGGCGCCGCCGGTCTGGAGATGGCCAACCGGGCGATGCAGCAGTGGCGTTCGGGCCTGTGTCTGGGCGAGTCCCCGATGACCGTGGGCTACATCCCGGCCGGTGGCGAGCCGCAGGCCCGGTCGGCCTTCCTGGGCGGCAGCAGCAGCATCGACCTCGCGCTGACGGCCCGGCCGGACACGTCACCGCCCCCGCGGCCGTACGTCTACGCCCCGCTGGCGACGACCGGCATCTCCGTGACCTTCGTGGTCGACGACCCGAACACCGGTCGGCAGATCAAGGACATGAAGCTGAACGCGCGGCTGCTGGCCAAACTGCTGACCCAGTCCTACGCGTCGCCCGGTGCCGACATCCCGTCCGTGGCCGGCAACCCGATCTGCCTCTTCACCGACCCCGAGTTCAGGCAGCTGAACCCGGAGACCCCGGAGAACGGGATCAGCTGGCCGACCAGCTGCGGCGGAGCCCTGACGATCTTCCCCGGTGTCCCCGGCGGCACGACGGACTTCACCTATCTGCTGACCTCGTGGATCGCGGCCGACCCGGACGCCGCCCGCTTCCTCGACGGCGAGCCGGACCCGTGGGGCATGCACGTCGACAGCTTCTACCTGAAGCCCCGGTTCACCGGCTACCCGGCCGAGGCCTTCCAGCCCCAGGACATGTCCGGGACGAGCACGCCGCAGGACGGCGCCGACACGGCGCACTGGAAGCAGTTCGAGTGGGTGCCCTCCACCGAGGGCCTCTCCCGGGTCGCCCGCAACCAGGTCCAGAACCGCCCGAACTGCCAGCAGCCGACCTACAACGCCAACGGCGGGCACGACGCCTGCGCCGCGCAGCCGGCCGGCCAGCGCATGATGCTCGCCATCATGGACACCGCCCAGGCCAAGGCGTTCTCGCTGCCCGAGGCCACGCTGCTCAACCCGGCCGGCTCCTACGTGTCGCCGTCCACGGCCGGCTTCCAGGCCGCCGTCGCCGACATGCCGACCGACCCCGCCACCGGGGTCCAGCAGCTGCCCTACGGCACGCCCGACACCGCGTTCTCCCGTGACCAGCGGGCGTACCCGCTGAGCTACGTCCAGTACGCGATGGTCCCGACCGGCGGGGTGCCCGCCGCGAAGGCGGCCGTGATCTCCCGCTTCCTCAAGACGGTGACCACCACCGGGCAGACCTACGGCATCGCGCCCGGCCAGCTGGCCCAGGGCTTCCTCGCCCTGAACAACGCCCAGCGCCAGCAGGCCCAGCAGGCCGTCCAGCACGTCGAGGCCCAGGACGGCAAGCTGCCCGGCAACCAGACCGCCCCGCCGGCCGAGAAGCCCGAACCGGGCACCCCGGAGAGCGGCAACGGCGGCTCGGGCTCCGGCGGCACCGTCGACGGAACCAGCCCGGTGAGCAACTCCGGCACCGGCACCATCGGCGCGGACGGCAACTCCGGCGGCACCGGCTTCGGTTCCTCCGACGGCCTGTCCGGCGGCGGGCTCTCCGGCACCGGCTCCACCGGCTCCACCGGGACCGGCACGGCCGGCGGCGCCGCGGTCCCCGGCGCGGCCGCCGGCTCCAAGCCCGGCACGAGCGCCGCGCCCTCCGGAGGCCCGCTCGCCGCGGCCCCGGTCGGCACCCCGGTGCCCGACCGGCCCGGCACCGCCCGGCTGCTGCTGCCCGTCGCGCTGATCGCCGGCCTGGTGCTGCTGGTCGGCGGACCGGCCGCGCTGTTCCTCGGCGGCACCCCGGCCGGGGCGAAGGTGCTGACCGGCGCCCGCACCCAGTGGTCGCGGCTGCGCCGCAACTAGGAACCCGCGCGCGGCGGGGGCGCCGGTGCGGGCCCGCCGAGGGCGTACTCCCCCCCAGGCAGCGCCCCGGCCCC
>NZ_JBHXEM010000179.1:0-14699 GCF_042724755.1 Kitasatospora sp. NPDC127067
ATTACTGCTGGTCATCAGGGGTGGAACTCCTACTCGGGCCCCCTCAGGCTAACCCGACAAAGCGGGATGTCTCACCCAAGGCTGACAGAGAGGGGGTGAGTGCTGGACCGTCCTGAAGGTCGGCATCGCAGTCACCGATTCCTCGAAGACGGGATTGGTGGTGCAGCGTCCAACAGGCGATCGGCTTGCCCTCGACGTCGTGCACTGTGATCCTGGGCCAGCCGTTGCACAGGCATCGGTCGCCGGTACCGCCGTCCACAATGGACAGCACTCGGGCCAGCTCTGCAATCTCAGCACCGGTCACCACGATCCGCGCCACGCCGGTGGAGTCCGCCTCGTCGGGAGATCCTTCGGCGATCACGACGCGCCCGGCACGGTTCAGCACGTCGCGGAGGCGCGCTGTTGTCGGTGCGCCCTCATCCATGCCTGTCGTTCCCTCGTAGATCACGTCCGCGAGGATATCGGCGCCGGTCCGGTGGCAGCCTGCTGCTCGCTGCACGAGCGCCTGGACACCACCACACCGCGGCCGACTCGTCTTCCTCGTCTTCGCCGCCCTCGCCGAGTTCATCCGCGAGCTCATCGTCTCCGGCACCGGCGATGGGCAGGCGATGGCCTCCCTCGCCTCCCCCATCGGCGGCCAGCAGTGGACCCCGGCCAGCGATGTCTTCGCCCGGGTGCGCGCCGCCGGCGGCGACCGGTGACCGACCAGCCCGAACAGCCGGCGCCGCTGCACGTCTTCCTCTCCGATGCCGCCGAACACCTCCCCGCGCTCCCTCTTCCGCCACGGCCGCCGAGTGGTGGATGCGGGCCGAGCACAGAACGACCGGTGCGCGGCACCCTCGGAGGTGCCGCGCCCCGGTCGTTCGGCAGCCCCGCCGCCCTACAGGGCGGCGGCGAGGGCGTCGGCGGTGCGCAGGGTGACGGCGGCCAGCTGGAGGGTGGGGTTGGAGGTGCCACCGGTGGGGAACACGGCGGAGCCGACGACCCAGACGCCCGGGTGGTCGTGGGACTGACCGGACGGGTCGACCACGGAGTCCGCCGCGGCGGTCCCCATCCGCATGGTGCCCATCAGGTGGCCGGAGCCTTTGTACGTCCCGGCCGGGGCGGCGGGGGCGATCTCCGTGGCGCCGACGGTGCCTTCGAGGTACTGCCAGATCCGGTGGGCGACGCTGTGGCCGTAGGTGAGCGCGGCCTTGGAGTAGGCGTCGACCCGGTAGGCGATCTTCGGGCGGGGCAGGCCGAGGACGTCGAGCTTGTCGGAGAGCGTGACCCGGTTGTCCGGGTCGGGCAGCTGCTCCGTGGAGTAGCTGAACCGCAGCATCCGGGTGACCCGGTGGTTGACGGCCTCCTGGAGCTTCGCGCCGGTCAGCAGGATCTTCCGGGCGGCCTTGTCCCACATGAGGGCGTCGAGCGCGGCCTCCGGTGACTGGGTACGGCCCCAGCCGTCGTTGCCGATCGTCATCCGGAAGCCCCCGGTGTCCTTGCGGAACGGGCCGTCCCGGAAGTTCTCGATGCCGAGCGTGCTCTGCGGACCGCGGAACGGGAAGACCGGCTCGGCGAGCAGGCCCACCACCTCGTCGGTGGGGTGGTCCATCAGGTTGCGGCCGACCTGGTCGCTGGTGTTCCGCAGGCCCGAGATCAGCCAGAGCCTGGGGATCTCGACCGCGTTGAGGGCCAGCACCAGCTGCCGGGTGGTGACGCTCTGCTCGGCGAGGTCGGCGGTGGTCCAGTCCTTGAACACGACGGTGGAGGAGCCGTCCTGCTGAGGCACCACCTTGGTCACCACGCACGCGGGTTTGAGGTCGACGCCGAGCGCGACCGCCTTGCCGACGTGGTGCCCGGCGTCGTACTTGGCCCCGGACGGGCAGATCGGCAGGCAGCTGGAGTTGCCCTGGCAGGAGCTGCGCCCCTGGTACTCCCGGGAGTTGCGGGCCTGCGGGGTCGTGATCGGGACCACGTCGACGTTGTCGATCGGCGGCATGCCGGCCAGCGCCTCGCGGACGACCAGGTCCCCGTAGCTCGGGGCGATGGCCGGCATCGGGAAGTCGGCGCTGCGCCGGGTCAGGGACGCCCACTCGGCGTCGTCGCCCGAGACGCCCAACTCCTGTTCGGCCCGGACGAGGTAGGGCTCCAACTCGTCGTAGTCGAAGGGCCAGTCCGCTCCGCGACCGTAGACGGTGTTCAGCCGGAAGTCGTTGGCGAGCCAGCGGGGGGTGTTGCCGCGCCAGGCCCAGGTGCTGCCGCCGGTCATGCGCTGGAAGCCGCTCTTGAACAGGTCGGTGGTTCCGCTCTGGTCGTAGTACTGGTTCATCACGACCGGATTGCCGACACCGTCCTGGGAGGGGGCGAAGCCGTCCTTGTTGTTCAGCAGATCGGCGTACGGCGTCGGGACGCCCTTGCCGGGGGAGAGCTGGTAGGCCTCGACGAACGCGGCGCGCTGCGTCTCGTCGAGGCCGTTGTTCCCGGCGTCCAGGATCAGGACGCGGGCGCCGGGTTTCGCGGCCTTCACGGTGCAGGCGGTGAGGGGCCCGGCGACGCCGGCGCCCACCACGACCAGGTCGAAATCGAAGTCCATGGGGTCGGTTCCTCGCTCGCTCAGGGGTGCTGGGTCCAGTGGCCGTACCCGCTGGGCTGGGGCGGCTGCGGTGCGGCGGAGCCCGGGTGGGCCTCGATCACGGTCCAGATCAGGCCGGAGCGCCACTGCGCGGAGGTGCCGGGGGGATCCGGCGTCTCGTCCGGGTGGGGGAACAGCCCGGTGTACCAGACCGTGATCACGGCGCGCGGTGAGCGCGAGCGCGGCGTCGGCGTCCAGGGCGTCCTGGAGGGCCTTGCCCGGGTCCGGCGCGCCCGTCGCGGTGGTCCAGGCGGTGAGCAGGCGGGGGAGATCGGCGGGGTAGGCGGCGAGGACGCGTTGCTGGAAGGCGTCGGAGAGCCGGGCGTCGAGCGGGGCCGTACCGGTGAGGTGCTCGGAGAGGCCGCGGAAGTCGGCAGTGGGTGGCATGGCGGGCGTCCTCCCGTTCACTTCTCTAGGAAGACGATGTCCTCGATGGCGGGGCGCAGCTTGACGGTGTTGCCGATGACGTCGACGACGTGCTGCAGGCCCTTGGTCGTGAACCTCGGGTCGGAGAAGAAGTACTCGTCGTCCTTGCCGGCCAGGAAGGCGGGGAAGGCGTCGAGGGAGGGGCCGAAGAGCCGCAGGTAGTCGGCCAGGCTGCGGAACAGCTTCGGCAGGATGACCAGTTGGTCGGTGAGGCTGCCCAGGTCCTCGATCACGGCGCCGGTGTGGGTGACGTCGTTGGCCCAGACGCTGTCGGGCGCCTTCGTGGCCCGTGCCTGTCGGGCGGTGGCGGCCATGTCGAGGCGCAGTTCCTCCGGCAGGTTCGAGAAGAATGTCGGGTAGACCAGGCCACGGGACAGCAGTTCGTGGTTGGCGGTCTGGTGCAGCATCGGGACGGTGACCATGACCGACGTTCCGCTCGCGGTGTCCGGGTCCGGCGTGCCCCTGCCGACGAACGCGATGCAGCGGCCGAATTTGTCGGCGCCGCTGGCGAGGATGTACCCGGATACGGTCTCCGGGGTGGCGGAGGTGACCTTCTCGTCCCCTCCCCGCTGGACGTCGGTGAAGCCCAGCCAGGCCAGCAGGACATCCCGGGCGGCGTGGGCGCCCAGGTCGAGCGGCTGGTGGGCGAACTCGGGGCCGACGCCCTGGTAGTGCGTCTCCAGGGCGTCGATCCCGTCCAGCCGCAAGCTGGCGCCGCCGTCCCTCACCTTGACCCCGCCGGGGACCTTGGACCAGAGGGTGGGGTCGTCGGGGAGGAAGCGGATGGTGTCGCCGTCCGGTTCGAAGCCCTTGATCAGGTAGCTGCCCTTGATGAGGATCATCGGCATGATGTCGCCTCTCGTAGTCGAGTTGCGACCCATTGTGAGGTGATTCGTCGGCAAACCATGGAAGTGTCCCGTCGGCGAGTTGGCAGGCGGCCGGCGCCGAAGCGGACCCGCTGCCGGTAGCCCCGCCCTTGCCGTCCACCGACGGGTGGACGGCAGGTTCGACCGGCCGGGCGTGACGGGCGCCGCCCTGGCCGACCCGCCCCCGGTCGACCCGCCCCCGCCGTGGGCGGTCGTTCCGGAGAGCCGGCCGAAGTCGGCGGCCGAGGAAGCGGTGCGGCCCGGCGGGCGAGGGGCTTTCGGGCAGAGTTCGCTGCCCTTTGGGGCACGGCCGTCCTTGCCGGGTGAGCCGGGTGGGATCCTGGGCCGTGAGTGTGCGGTGGCCACCGTGGCGCCCCGGCCACGTCGTCGCCACCCGGGGTCAGGAGCGGCAGTGCGAGCACAGGAACGCGACGACCAGCGGGCCGGACCGCAGGCGGCGCAGCGTACGGCTGCGTCCAAGCGGCCGGCGGCGGAGATTCCGGCAACCGGGCGGAGCCTGCTCGCGCTCCAGGCCTCGGTCGGGAACGCCGCCGTCGTGCAGATGATGCGCCGGGGCGGGGTGCTGCACGCCGGGCACCTCGCACAGGGGGATTCGGCACGGTTCGCGGTGCAGCGCTCCACCGTGTTCGAGGTCCTGCGGACCGGCGGTCGGCCGCTCGACGGTGCGACCCGCACCGAGATGGAGAACCGCTTCGGCGCCGACTTCTCCGACGTCCGGATCCATGACGACAGCGCCGCCAAGGCCTCCGCCGCCGAGGTCGGCGCCAGCGCCTACACCAGCGGCCACCATGTGGTGCTCGGTGACGGTGGCGGCGACAAGCACACCCTGGCCCACGAGTTGACGCACGTCATCCAGCAGCGCCGGGGTCCGGTCGCGGGCACGGACAACGGCGCGGGCCTGCGGGTGTCCGACCCCTCCGACCGCTTCGAACGCGAAGCCGAGGCCAACGCCCGGCGGGTGATGGCGGGGAGCGGGACGGCCGCGGTGGCGCCGGCCTCGGCGGTGCCGGCCCCCGAACGGGGGAGCCGGCCCTCGGAGGCCCTGCCGATCGCCCGTCTGATGAGCGTGGAGGCCTTCAAGCAGCGCAGCTCTGTGAAGAAGAGCATCCGCCCCAGTGCGCTGAAGAAGCTGGACGCGGCGCTGGAGCGGTTCCACGCGATTCCGGAACAGCAGTTCTCCGCCCGCTCGCAGCAACTGGAGACGATCGTCCAACTCTGCCTCAAGGCCCAGGGGGAGCTGAAGGACGGCCCGCGCAAGGACGCGACCTTCGATCTCATGAACGAGGCGGCCACCGAGAAGAACGGGATGGCCCTGGACGTCGCCGTCGAGACCGCCATGCGCCAGGCCCGGCAGGAGCAGCCCATCTACGACTGCCTGGAGCGCTACCAGCGGCGCGACGACGAGTCCGGCGGGTTCGTCCACCTCATGGAGGCGAACGACCTGCTCGCGAGGCACGCGGCGACGCCGGACGGCAAGGACCTCGGAGTTCTCAGCGCCCTGGTCCAGGACCTCATGAGCCGGGCGGTCCACGCGCTGACCCCGGAGCAGAAGGCCTACCTCGTCCGCCGGGACCTGGCGCGCATCGAGGCGCTGCGCGACACGCTGACGGACGGCACCCTGAAGCGGATCCTGACCGAGGTGCTGACCGGCACGGACCAGGTCAACTTCGAGGCCGGTGGCGCGGGTGCCAAGCTCGGCGGGCCGGCGGGGCAGGCCTACACGGTCAAGCACGGGCTCACCCAGCCGGACGGGACCGTCGAGCGCACGGGGTCGCTGGTCCACGAGCTCACGCACGTCGCCACGCACCGGACGTACGGGAACTCGGCGGTCATGCTGATGCTCCCGCTGAGCATGAGCGAGGCGGAGGCCATCGCCCTGGCCAAGCACCGGACGGCCCGGATCGGCGAACTCGAAGCACTGCTCGCCCGGGAGAGCGCCACCATCGCGGCATCGCACACCGCGCTGATCAAGAACAAGCTGAACTACGCCAAGGGCGACAAGCTCTCGACGTACGTCGCCAACTTCAGGGCCAAACTGACGGCCGACGGCGACTACGAGCGGCTCTCGCAGCTGGCGAGCCGGATCCCGGAGGGCAGCAGCACGCTCGTCGAGTACGACACGGTACTCAACCAGCTGCTGGTGATGATGCACGAGTGGGGCACGGGGCCGGAGTCGGCGTTCCGCAAGCGGGTGGAGGCGCTGGCCCAGGAGCGGTACGCGCACCGGCAGGCCGGTTCCACCGAGCCCGCCCCGGCCGCGACCGCCTGACCTGTGCCGGCCGGTGCCTCCCCCACCACCGGGCCGACATCGCGGGGTCGACGGCGAAGGTCATGGCAGTACGTACAGAGTTGACACGGGCCCACCTCCAGAGAGTTCTGGTTCCACACGGCCTGGAAGGTGACGTCCAAGCGTCATACCGTCCGGTAGCCCGCCGATTTCCGCAACGGCTTGACGTCACGCTGCGAGGCGGGCCCGACAGGCAGCGCGCCGCCGGTAGGCCCGGGGTCGGCACTTCCCGAACGGAACCGCATGTCGATCCGATGGATCGCCCCGGCGAAGGTGATGACGTCGCACTCCGGGCCCGGAGGTAGGCGGTCCAGTCGGTCGCGGCCCGGGAGCGCCATCGCGTGAGGGTGATGAGGTCGAGGCCGAGCATGGGGGGCGAGGACGGCCGGGGGCATGTCCTGCGCGAGTTGCACGAGAGCGGTGGGGCGTCGCACGAGTGCGCCGCCGGGGTCGGTGAGAAGCGCGGACAGCAGCGGACCGTTCGGTGCGGTGGTCAGGCGTCGGCCGGGTCGCGTTGGGTGTCCTGCTTTTCGCCGCTCGCCGGGGCTGCTGCGGGGGAGGGGAAGGTGAGCTCCGCCATGCGGGCGGAGATGTCCTTCCGCCCCTTCAACGCGGCCTGTACGTCGCGCTTGGGAATCCCGGCGGTCTCCGCGAGTTCCTCGATGTCGCCGTCGAAGAGCGGTACGGCCTTCTCCAGTTCCCTCGCGAGCTCTCCCTGGGCCAGCTCGACCCGCTCCTTGGCGCGGTCGATCGCGGTGAGGGCGGAGGTCTGGCGGGTCTGTCGCTGCCGGAGGTCTTCGCGTTCCTGCTCCTGGCGCCGCTTCAGGGCCGCGCGCCGGTCGATCATCTGCTCGTTCCTGTGTGAGGTCATGGCGCGATCCTGGCGTCCCACCGTGCCCGAGTACAGCACCTTCGGGTGAGCCGCCCCGCGTTGTCGCCCGGCAGAAGGAATACGCGTTCCGGAGTTGCCCGATCACGAGCAGATCGGAAGGCGACGGAGAGTCGACCAGGAGGGGAGAGAGGCGATCGAGGAAGAGCAGCGGACACGGACGAGATGCCGAAGCGAGAGCGAACGGGCAACTAGCCTGATCAAGAACAGCACACCTCTTGCTATCCGCCGTCGCTCCCGAAGGAGTGCGCCAGGTGCCCTGCTCCGTCGGCCGCCGGACCGGCCGGTACGTCGTCGGCGCTCCGACGCGTCACGACGGGCCCGGGGCCGGCCGGTGATCACCCTTCACCCGATCAGTGCGGGCAGCGGCATCGACTACCTGCTCTCCACCGTCGCCGGCGACGACGTGAGGACCGGTGCGCGGTCGCTGGCGGCCCACTGGGAGGGAGGCGGGGACACCCCCGGCGTGTGGCTCGGGGCGCAGGCGGCCGAGCTCGGCATCGCCGGCCGGCGGGTCACCCAGGAGGCCGCCGACGCCCTGTTCAAGGACGCCCTGAGCCCGGTCGACGGCAGCCCGCTCGGCCGGCGCTGGAGCCGTTACCCGAGCGCCGAGGAGCTGTACGAGAGGTACGCCGCGGCCGAGCCGCAGGCCACCGGGGAGCGGCTGCTCCAGTTGCGGGCGAAGGCCGAGAAGGAGGGCAACCGGACCGCACGGTGCGGGTGGGAGATGGTGTTCTCCCCGGTGAAGAGCTTCAGCGTGCTGTGGGGGTGCGCCGACGACGAGGAGCGGGCCCGGCTGGAGGCCGTCGAGGGGCGCGCCTTCCGGCGGGTCTTCGAACGGGTCGAGCGCGAGGCCTGCATCACCCGGACCGGCCCGACGCCCGCCTCCCAGGTGCAGGTCCGCGCCAGGGGTTTCATCGCCTGCGTGTTCGTCCACCGCAGCAGCCGGGCGGGCGATCCGGCCTATCACCGGCACCTCGCGATCAGCAGCAAGGTGCGGTCGGCGGACGGCCGCTGGCTGGCCCTGGACGCGCGCCAGCTGCACCGGATCGCGGTCTCCCTCTCGGAGGCCTACACCGCCGAGCTGGAACGCGAGATGCACGCCGAGTTCGGCATCCGCGCGGGGGTGCGCCAGGACAGCATCCGGCCCGCGAAGCAGCCGGTGCGCGAGTTCCTCGGAGTGCCCCTGGGCGCGGTGCGCGGGTTCTCCCAGCGCCGCGAGGCCACCGAGCGGGCCCTCACCGGGATGATCGCGCAGTTCACGGTCCGGGAGGGCCGTGCGCCCGAGCGCGCCGAGCAGTACAAGCTGGCCCAGGCCGCCACCCTCGAGTCCCGTCCGGCGAAGACCGCGACCACCGTCGACGGCGAGCGCCGGCAGTGGCGCCGCCGCGCCAAGGCGTACGGCATCAGACGCCCTGACAAGCTGCTGCGGGCCGCCGCCCGTACCTGCGCCGCCCACCCCGTCCCGGGCCCCGACCCGATGGTCGTTCCGAAGGCGATCGACGCGGTGCTCGCCGAGCTGGAGAGCCATCGCGCGACCTGGACGCGCGCCAACGTCGAGGCCGAGGCGTGCCGCCGGCTCACCGCGGTCGGCGCCCACCTGCGCGAGGACTACCACCGGCTCCTCGTCCGCGTCGTCGACGGCGTCCTCAGCCCCGTCCGGTGCGAGCTGCTGACCCCGCCCGACGCGGTCCCCCTGCCCGCCCGGTACGCCCGCTGCGACGACCGTCCGTCGCTGTTCGCCGAGATCGGCTCCCGGGTGTGGACCTCCCACGGCATCCGGGCCGCCGAGCGGAGCCTCGTCGAGGCGTCCACGACCCCCGTGCCGGTGCACCGCCTGACGGCCGAGCAGGTCGACCGGGTGCTCGCGGCCGGCGAGAGCGGGCGGGGCTTCGCGCCCTCCGACGAGCAGCGCGAGGCGGTGCGCCGGGTCTTCGGAGCGGACACCCGGGCCACGTGGGTGGTCGGCCCCGCCGGCACCGGCAAGACCACGATCATGCGCCTGGTACGGGAGGTCGCGGATGCCCATCGGATCCCCGTCATCGGGCTGGCCGGAGGCCAGGTCCAGGCCGACCTGCTCGCCGCCGAGGCGGGCATCCGGGCGGAGAACATCGCCAGGTGGCGGACCATGTCCGAGCGTTACGGGCGGGGCCTGCGCCACTGGACGCTGCAGCCCGGCACGATCGTCATCGTCGACGAGTCCGGCCAGGCCTCCACCCCCGATCTCGCCGCGCTGCTCGGCCAGGTCCGGCAGGCCGGCGGGCGGCTGCTGCCGATCGGCGACCCGCGCCAGCTCGGCTCGCCCGGAGCGGGCGGCGCGCTCGCCGACATCGAGGAGACCGTCCCCGACGCCGTCGTCCGCCTCACCGAGGTCCGCCGTTTCCGCGACCCGGGCGGCACGGTCCGCCAGTGGGAGGTCGACGCGGCCCGCCGGCTGTCCATCGGCGACGCCGGCGCCGCCTTCGACGCGTACGACCTGCGCGGGCGCATCCACTGCGGCCCGGCCGCCCCGGTCATGCGCCGGCTCTTCGAGGACTGGCGGCGGGACGTCGAGGACGGCCTGACCTCCGTCATGATCGCCGCCACCGGCGTTGCCGTCGCCGAGTTGTCCCGCCTCGCCCGCGAGGACCGCATCGCCCGCGGCCTGGTGGACGACCGGCGCACGGCCGACCTCGGCGCCCGCGGGCGCGCCGGCGCCGGCGACATCGTGGTCACCCGGGTGAACGACCGCCGCCTCGCCACCGCCGACCGGCGCCAGTGGGTGCGCAACGGCGACACCTGGACCGTCGAGGCCGTCGGCGCCGACGGCTCCCTGACCGTGCGCCACCAGCGGACCCGCCGCACCGTCACCCTGCCCCCGGCCTACGTCGCCGACGCCGTCGACCTCGGCTACGCGATCACCTCCGCGCGCTGCCAGGGCGTCACCGTCGACGTCGGCCGCGCCCTGCTCGACACCGGCTGGAACCGCAACGGCGTCTACCCGGCCCTCACCCGCGGCCGCTACGGCAACCACGCCTACCTGATCACCCAGGAGCCCCCCGACGGGGACAGTGGCGAACCCGGCCACCCGCGCACCGCCCGCGAGATCTGGCACGCCGTCGTCGAGCGCGACGGCACCCGGCTCTCCGCGAGCGCCACCGCCCGCCGCCAGGAGGAGCAGGCCCAGTCCCTCGCTACCTCCACCAGCCGCCTCGTCCACGTCCTCGACGAACTCAACGCCGAGGCCGCGCAGCGGGCGATCGCCGCGCTGCTCGGCGGCCGCGCCGCCTCCCGCCTGGCCGCCGCCGAGGCCTGGCCCGCCCTGCGCGCCCGCTGCGCGCGCCTGGCCGACGACGGCCACGACACCGACCGGCTCCTGCGCGCCGCCTGGGCGGACGAGCGGGGCAACGAGACCGACCACCGCACCGGCCGTCCGCTGCGCGACCTGGCCGCCATCGTGGTCGCCCGCCTCGACGCCCTGGTCGAACACCGCGGTGAGCGCTTCCGCCGGCCCGAGGGCGCGCCCCGCCCCGCGACCGCCCCGACCTACTGGGCCCCGCCCTGCGCCCGGCCCGGCGCCGCGCTGCTGGAGGCGATGGGCCTGGTGCTGCCCCACGCCGACCCCGGTGACCGGCGCGTCACCCTCGCCCACGACCTCGCCGCGCACGCCACCGTCCGGGCGGAACGCCTCGCCGCCCGCGCCCGCGCGAACGCCCACACCGGCACCGGCTGGGCGGCCGCCTACGGGCCCGAACCCGCCGACGCCGACCGGGCCCGACCGTGGGCCGACCGGATCGCGGCCGCCGCTGGCTGGCGCGACCTGGCCGGCTTGCGCGCCCCCCGGGCCACCGGTGACGCCCCCGCCGCCGCGCGCACCGAGCAGCGCGGCCTGTGGCGCGCCGCCCAGCTCCTGCCCGACGAGCAGCAGCACGCCGCCGAACTCGCCGCCACCGGCCCCACCTGGCTCGACGTGCTCGGCCCCGCACCCGCCCCGGCCCACCCCCACCGCGCGCTCTGGGACAGGGCGGCGGCGCTCGTCGCCGCCTACCGCGACCTGTGGGACCACGGACACGAGACGCGGGCGCTCGGGGACCGTCCCGCCGAGCCGATCCAGGCCGCTGACCACGACCTCGCCCAGCAGGCGATCACCGCCTGGCGCAACCGTCCGGCCCCGACCGTCGTCGACGAGGAGCAACGACGGCAGGCCGTCCTACGCGGACGGGCCGCCCGCGTCGAAGCGGCCGGGGCCGCCGACGCGCTGGCCGCCGTCCACGCGGCCCGGCGCCTGGCCGCCCGCGCCCGGCAACGGGCCGACGACGACCAGGTCCGCGCCGACGCCGCCCGCCGGACGGCCGCCACCGACGACCAGCGCGCCCGCGCGGCCGCCCTGCAGACCCGGGCGGACGCGCACACCGCCCTGGCCGGCCGGGCCGACGACGCGCTCGCCGCCGCCGAACGGCGACTGGCCCGCACCGCCCCCAACGGCCTGCGGGCCAGGGCCGACGCCGCCCGCGGCCGGGCCGCCGAACGGCTTCGCGCGCGGCCGCCCGCCGAGCGTTCCGACCGGCGGCGCCCTGTCCGGGCCGGCGTGCCCGCCTGGCGGGAACGCCCGTTCGGCGGCTGGTCGGACACCGAACTCGACGCGGCTCTGCGCAGCGCCCTCGACCACGCCGCGCGCCTGGACCGGGCCGTGGCCGACGCCGAGGACCGTGCCGCCCGCGCCGAGGCACGGATGCTCGCCGGCGGCCGCATCGACCAGCAGGTCCGGGCGCTCGTCGACCGCGTCACCGGCCACGGCCGACTGCTCGCGGCCGACGCCGCACTCGCCGACCTGGCCCGCCGCCGGGCCCGCCTGGCCGCCGAACTCGCCGCCGCCGACCCGTCCGGCCGTCCCGCGCTCCGGGACGGCGAGCGCGAAGACCTCGTCGAGCTGCAGCGCACCCGTCAGGCGGAGTTCGAGGCCCTGCTCCAGGCCGAGCACCACCACCGGACCGTCCGCGCCCAGGCACTCGCCGACATCGGCGACCTCACCGACGTCGACGCCGCACTCGAACTGTGGGCACGGATCGGCGGCCGCGCCGAGGCCTACCGCGACCACCTGCGCCGGATCGCGGACCAGGACGCCCGGCACCACCACCGCACCGCCCGCGAGTACCGCGACCGGGCCGGCCGCCTTCGCCTGCGGGTCGACGCCCTGCGCGACGAACAGCGGGCGCGTACGGCGATGCCGGTCGACGAGCGCGGACGCGAGGCGGCCGAACGCCTGCCCGCCGTCCGGCGGCGCCGGGCCGAGAAGCGGGAGACCGTCGTGCGCCGGCAGGCCGGGCCGGGTGGTCCGCAGACGGTGCACCGATGCCGCGAACACCTGCCCCACGACGGTGTCCCGTCCTCCTACCGGCGGTAGCGGTGCTTCCGGCCGGGGGAGGTGACCGGCCGGGACCTGCAGGTCCGCGTCCGCACCGAGCAGCAGACACCCGATTGGAAGGCCCGCTACGCGGTCCGCTCCGGTATCGAGGGCATCATCGACGAGTTCGCCCACGGACACGGCATGCGCCGCTGGCGCTACCGAGGCTGGCCGAAAGCCCACCCGCAGCACGTACGCACAGCCATCGCCGTGAACATCGGACGGCCCAGCGGCCGGCCAGGCGGTGGCGAAGCCCCGTCACCGGGACCGCCGACCGCCTTCCGGACCCTCCTGGACGAGAACGGCGTACCCCGGCCGAAGTCCTGTCGAACCCCTTGGTACTTGAGCACGATCAACCAAGATCTCCGACAGGGTCGAGCCAGGAGGGCTCACGCGTTCGGGACGGCTCACGCGTTCCACAGCTCGGCGAGCAGCGCCTGCACGAGGGGGTTCGGGCTCGTGGGATGCGCGCAGAAGTAGTTCTTGAACCGCACCGCGATGTTCTTCGCCTCCGTGCGGATCGCCGGGGGGTCGTAACGCGCGTACTTGTAGACCCACATGACGTGGAGCGTCGCGCGAGCGAAGCCGCTGCCGGGTTCGAAGGTCGTGTCCATGCCGGGCGGCTCATGAGTATCGTCATCGACCACAGCACCATCTGCTCATGCACGGCGGGGCAGCGAATCGGTCTCGTCCTCGCGTGATCGCCAACGAAAGAGCAAACGAAAGAGCAACCGATGCAACCGATTGTCCTATTCGACCTGGACGGCCTTCTGATCGACTCCGAGCCGATCTGGGACGCGGCAAAGCGTGAAGTGTTCGGTCCGCTTGGCCTGCACCTCACAACGGAGATGCAGGCGGCGACGCGCGGGCTGCGGCAAAGGGACATGGTGGCCTACTGGTTCGATCGGGCCACCATTCAAGCCGACCCCGACGACGTCGAGCAGCAGATCGTGGCCGCCGTGTGCCGTGGGCTGGAGGCAGTGGCGCTGAAACCCGGCGCCGAACACGCCGTCGCGGCGTGCGCGCGTGCATCGAGGGCGATGGCCGTCGTGTCGTCTTCGCCGGAGTCGGTGATTCGGCATGCGCTCGCGAGCACCGGCCTTGACCGATCTTTCGATGCCGTGTTTTCGGCCGAAGACGACGAACACGGCAAACCCCACCCGGGCGCCTATCTCCGCGCAGCCGCCGCCCTCGGCGCGTCACCCGACGAATGCATTGTGATCGAGGACTCGCTCAACGGCGTCCTCGCCGGCGTGTCAGCCCGGATGACGGTCGTCGCAGTTCCCGAGGCCGCTGATCGCTGCGATCCTCGCTTTGCGATTGCCACGCTGGTACTGGAGTCCCTCAAGGATCTCGATACCTCTGTATTCGGCGCGTATGTGTCCGGGGGGAGCCGGGACGCCACGTGGGTATCGCGTGCTGCGGATCCTCAACCGTTCCGCGAACCAGATCGTGCTGTATGACGCCCTCGATCGTGGGTTCGGGCCTTCACGGGTGAAGGCCCGGACCCACCCCGGGACGGTTCACGCTCGCCGCCGGGCCAGCCGGCGGCTCATGAGTATCGGGATCGCTTCGGTTACTGCCGGTACCAGTCGTCTCCGCCGACGCGCAGCGAACGCCCGAGGTAGTCACGCAGGTTGTTGGCCACCCACCTACGGCTGTCGCTCTCGTGTTCCCAGACGAACACGTTCGGGCGCTGCGGCTTCTGCACGAAGGCGAACTGATCACCGCCCCCGTTGTCGCCGAAGAACATGAGGGCGTCGAAGGGCATGTAGAGCTGGGCGAAGGTCTCATCGGACCAGAAGCGGAGGTTCTGCTCGACGATCTGATCGATGGTCCAGACCGTGTCCACGTGAGCGTGGCCGAGCACCCCGTTGCTCTCCAGCAGCAGTTGTTCGAGGTCCGTTGGCAGAGCTCGCCCGAGCCGCCTCTCGGCCTCGACGATGTCGGACGCCATGACCGGCTCCCGAAGCCCTGCATCAGGAAAGACTTCCTGCACCGACTGTCTCCACATGGCCGCGAGCTTAGCCAACGGCGACGTCATACCTGGTGAACAACCACAGCGCCCAAGATCACCAACTGCTGCCCATTCCGCTGACGAATCGCTGCTTCTTCAGGGGTTCTGGCTCAACTTCCGTGAAATGGCAACGCAGAGTGACGAATTGGCTTGGCCTGGGCTCCAGGTACAGTCGGAGCGCCCGTGAGATCGTGCT
>NZ_JBHXEM010000180.1:0-14364 GCF_042724755.1 Kitasatospora sp. NPDC127067
GGGGGCCGGACAGGGACCACCGGAGTGACCCACGAGGGCCTGCGCCCGCGCGATACGCGCGAGCACAGGCCCTCGCGCCGTTTCCACCACCCCCGACAGGTTCACCGGGCACCACGCCCGCCGCCGTCCCGGTCGTCCCGGTCGTGCCCGACCGGCGTCAGTGGCCGCACCCGCAGCGCCGGAACCCGAAGTCGAGGGTGTGGTCGTTCTCGCCCGGCCCGCCGGTGGTCAGCGCCCGCTCGGGATACCTTCCCCCGGGCGGGACGACGCCCTTGGAGTTGACGAAGGGGTCCTCGCCGACGTCGTGCCTGGTGGGAACCCACCGGTACAGCGGACCGCCCTCGGCGTAGTCGGACGGGTTGTCCAGCCGGATCGTGTACCCGGTGTGCGGCCGGAGGCCGCCGTCCACGTTCGAGTCGTCGAAGTAGTACTCGCCGCGCGCCGTCGTCCCCGTCGTGCCGACCAGCCGGCCCGCCCCGTCGTACAGGTGGACGGTGACGCCCGCCGCGGGGAGCTGGCCCGGCTCCTGCAGGCCCCTGCGCTCGGGGTCGTACCAGACCCGGTTGCCGATCTGCAGCGGCGCCCGGTCGCAGAGCACCTCCAGGTCACCCATCGAGGCGCCCTTGCCGAACGGCGCGGGGACGTTCGCCGGGTTGAGCCGCAGCCCGACCCTCGGGTCCTGCCGGCCGTCCGCCCGCTGGACGAAGGCCGTGCCGTAGCCGAAGGCCGTGTCGTTGGGGTCGAACCCGGAGGTCCCGATGGTGGTCTCGACCTTGGACAGCGCCATTCCGGCGTAGGCCGCGTTGTGGTGGAAGCCCATCCGGCTGGTGTCGAAGAAGCGGGTGCCCCGGGGCGAGAGACCGCAGCCGTTGTTGGTGTCCAGCACGTAGGTGCCGTTCGCCGGGCAGGCCTTGTTCAGGTCGCCGCCCGACAGCACCTCGCCGACCGCGGCGCCCGCCGCCGCCTGGCCCGTCGCCCGGTCGGCGAGGCGGTCGCGGAAGGCCAGCAGCATCGAGCCGTCCGCCTCGAAGCCGACCTCGCCCAGCTCCGGCTCCGGCTGGGCGCGGTAGCCGGAGCAGGCCTGGCCGTTCTGGGTGGTCGGGTAGGTGTCCGTCCACGGGAACCAGCCCGCGCCGTCGCACGGGCCCGCGCCGACGGTCGACCGGCGCGGATAGTCCAGCGGCTGGTCCAGCACGGCCGGCCCGAACCGGCCGGTGGCCGGGTCGAAGGGCAGCACGACCGCCCGCAGGTCCGACACCGCGCCCGTCGACTCGCCCGAGCAGACGCCGCCGAGGTAGCCGGTCCCGTCCTGCAGGCCCAGACCGAAGGGGCGCCAGTCCGCCGCCGAGGCACAGCCCGGTTCCGGGACGGGGTAGACGGCCTTCGGCGCCGACGCGGTCGCCGCGGTGGCGTCGTAGCGGTACAGCCGACGGTCGTTGAGGTTGACGACGAACAGGTCCCTGCCGTCGTCCGTCACCTTGAGCCCGCCGAGGCTCTCCTTGCCCGGCACCGCCAGGAACGCGTCGTCCGCGCCCGGCCCGTGCGCGGTGCCCCCGGCGTCCGGGACGGTGGTGAACAGCGTGGTGCTGTTCCGCGCCAGGTCGGTCACGTAGATCCCGCCGGGGCCGCCCGGGCCGTAGCCCGTGGTGCGCTTGGCCGCCGTCGAGGAGAACACCCGCCGGTCGGCCCGGTTCCACGCGATGCCGAACAGGGTGCCGGTCTGCGCGTCGGTGGCGATGTCCGTGACGTTCACGTCCACGCCGTCCTGGCCGCGCGCACCGTACGGGAACGACACCAGGGTGCGCTGCGCACCGCCTCCCCACGTGGTGTTCTGGCAGGTCGTCACCAGGGGGGCGTTCTTCTGGCAGTAGTCGCCGGGGCTCCACAGCCCCGTGGTGTACGAGACGTTCGCGCCGTCGGAGAGGTCGACGAACTCCTCGTTGGAGCTCAGCAGGTTGGGCGCGCCGTCCAGCCCCTGCCGCGAGGCGAAGGCGGGGAACAGCACGCCCGGCTTCGGATTCACCACCCGCACCCGGTACTTGCCGCCGTGGTCCCGGCGCGGCGGCGGCGCCAGCGTCACCGTCCCGTCGGCCGCCGTGGTGCCCTCGACCCGGACCCGGTCCCCGCCGGTGAGCGTCACCCGCACACCCGCCAGCCCCGGCTCCAGCGCGGGCGTCCACGCGCCCGAGGCGTCCACGGCCCGGACCACCCGGACCGTCACCGCCCCGTCCGCGCCCTGCGGGAACGCCGGCGGTGCCGTCAGCAGCCCGCTGCCGGTCAGCGCGACGGCGAGCACCGCGGCCCGCGCGACCCACGTCCTTCGTCCTCTCGTCCCCACCTGGGCCCCACTCTCATGATCGGCGGGCAGACGCCCGATCCCGACAGGGCCCCCAGGAGAGCGGCAACCGGTCGTGCACGTCCCGGTTTCGGGGCACGTTCACCGGCGCGTGTGACGCGGAACGGGCCGGAAATCGCATCAAGTTCGGATACCGCTCCGTGAGTTCGCATGCGACCCGAGGCGGCGTGGTCGTGTGGCGGTGTCGCCGGGGGAGTGCGGCGGGTCACCCGAGGTCGAAGGTGTTCGGCAGGCCGAGGCGGTAGCGGGCCTCGTCGACCAGCTTGAGCGGCTCCAGCTCCGGGGGCCGGAACAGCCCCCAGACCCGGCAGCGACCGGCGCTCGAACCGTCCGCGTCCAGCAGGGCGTTGACGGCGCGCCGCGCGGACTCGTTGGCGCCCTCCATGGTCGCCAGGTCGACGTCGGTGCGGACGTAGTCGCCGGCCAGGAAGAAGTTGCCCACCGCGGTCGCGGCGGAGGGCCGGTCGTAGAGCGTTCCGGCCGGGTGGACCAGCAGCTGCTCGCGGTTGGCCGGCGCCGGCCCGCCCAGACCGGTGACGGCCGGGTCGAGGAACCACCCGTGCACGTCCGCGTCCGCCGGCCACCCGCCGCCCGGCCGCTCGAAGGCCCGCCGGCACTGCGCCCAGACCTCGCGGGCCACCTCCTCGCGGGTGCACTCCTTGGCCGTCCGGCCGTACAGGATCCCGGGCCGGTCCCACTCCGAGACGCAGACCGAGAGGCAGTCGCGCACCGTACCGTCGCCGTACGCGGCCGCGAAGTCCCGGTCCCAGAACTGCGCCTGGCCGACCGCGGTGAGCGACCACGGGGAGTCCAGGCAGACGGCGTGGCCGTGCACCAGCCGCACCGGGCGGCGCAGGTAGAACTGGATGCCCGTCATCCAGTCCGTGCCGATCGCGTCGCAGCGCGCCAGCCGGGGATCGGCGGCGCGCAGCCCCGGGCCCCAGGTGGCGCGGGCGTGCTCGACCGGCAGCGCGCTCAGGTAGTAGTCGGCCCGCACCGTCCCGGGGGCGCCGCCGCCGGCCGGCGCCACCCGGACCCCGGTGATCCGGCCCCCGGCGTACAGCACCTCCCGGACCTCGGTCCCGGTGCGGAACTCGACGCCCAGCGAGGCCAGATGGGCCGCCCACGGGTCGATCCAGGCCTCGCTGGTGGGGCCGTTGAGCACCCGGTCGGGCTGCCCGTCACCGCCGCGCCCGAGCAGCCCGTTCAGCAGGAAGGCCTCGACGACCGTGCGGGCCACCGTACGGGTGCTGGCCCGCTCGGCCCGGGTCGCGACCAGGTCCCGGGTCAGGCCGACCCCGAGGAGGCGCTGGTAGTCGTGGGACATCCGCCCCGCCCTGATGAAGTCCCACCACGGCACCCGCTCCCACTGCTCCTCGCGGCGCACGTCGCAGCTGGTCAGGTGGACCAGGAGCCGGTCCACGAAGTAGGCCGGTTCGCCGGCGGGCAGGTGCAGCACCTCGTCCAGCGCGCCGGCCAGGGTCCGCCGCAGGGCGTCCGGGGCGAGGTCGCCCAGGTCGAGCGGGCGGGTGAGGGACCGGAACGGGAGGAGCAGTCCCGGGCGCGGGGCGTCGAAGGCCAGCAGCGCCTGGGTGGCGTCGCGCAGGTTGTCGTGGACGCCACCGGGGTTGCCGGCGCACGGGATGCGGCGCAGGGTGTCCGGCAGGTTGCGGTAGAAGCCGGGGAAGAACCGGAAGCCGTGCTCGCCCGGCAGCGCCCGACGGCCACCGGCCGCGCTGCCCGGCACGTCCATGCTGCGGGCCTTGCCGCCGAGCGCGTCGTAGTACTCGTACACCGTCACCCGGTAGCCGCGCTCGGCCAGTTCGTGCGCCGCGCTCAGCCCCGAGACCCCGCCGCCGAGGACCGCCACGGTCCGCCCCGGGCCACCGCGGGCACCGGCGCCCGCGCCCCGCGGGAGCGCGGCCGCGCCCGCCACCGGCCCGACGGCCAGAGCGCCGCCCAACGAGGCCGCTCCGGCCAGGAACTGACGCCTCGTGCTTCCTTCCACCGCACCCTCCCGCGAACCCTCGCCCAATCCCACGACGCGCACACCTCCACCCTCCTGGTCGCCCGAGCGGCGAGGACGACCCCCGGGTGTGCAACGACCGGGCCCGGCACCGGTCACCCACCGCGCGCCTCGCGTCCGCACCCCGGCCCGTACGGACCGCGGCCTGCCCGGCCCGTACTGCCCGCGGCCCGCCCGGCCCGCCGAAAATCCAGGTGCGCCCGCCCGACTCCCCCCGCACACTGGGCCGGTCACGCACCGTTGTCGCGAAGGAGCCCCGTGCAGGGAGCAGTCAGCGTCTCGCCCGCCCAGATCCCCGAGCTGCTGCTCGGCCTGGCCACCGTCCGCCCGGTGTTCCTCTGGGGCGCCCCCGGGATCGGAAAGTCCTCCCTGGTCAGGGCGTTCGCCGAGTCGCTCGGCCTGGAGTGCGTGAGCCTGGTCGGCACCCAGCTCGCCCCGGAGGACCTGATCGGCGTCCCGCAGCTCACCCCCGAGGGCCGCTCCCGGTTCTGCCCGCCCGAGCAGATCGCCCGCGACCAGCCGTACTGCCTGTTCCTGGACGAACTCAACGCGGCCTCGCCGGACGTCCAGAAGGCCTTCTACTCGCTGATCCTGGACCGCAGGATCGGCTCGTACGAGCTGCCGCCCGGCTCGATCGTGATCGGCGCCGGGAACCGCGCCACCGACGGCGCGCTCGCCCGCCCGATGGCATCCGCGCTGGTCAACCGCATGGTCCACGTCCATCTGCGGGCCAGCGCCGAGGACTGGCTGCGCTGGGCGGCCGGCGCTGGCATCCACCCCTGGATCGTCGACCACCTCACCGACCGGCCCGACCACCTGTGGTCCGCCCCGCCCAAGACCGAGGAGCCGTTCTCCACCCCGCGCGCCTGGCACATGCTCTCCGACGCGCTGCACTCCTTCGGCCCCACCCTGGACGAGGCCACCCTCAAGGTCGTCGCCCACGGGCTGCTCACCGCGCAGCACGCGGTCGCCTTCTGCGGCTACGCGAAGATCGTCCGCAACTCCTACGGCCTGGAGGCGATCCTCAAGGGCGACGCCCGCTGGCCGCACCGGCTGGAGGACCGCGACCTGCTCTACTACCTGGCCGACGCCTTCCGCGGCCGGCTGGTCAAGGAACTGCCCGCCCGCAAGGAGCACGCCTCCGGGGCGCAACGGCAGACAGCCTTCCGGGCCAAGTCGCTGCTGGTGCAGCTGGCCGAGATCTCGGTGGAGGTCGCCCAGACGGTGATCGCCGACGGCTCGGACGGCAACCCGGTGCTGCCCGCCTGGTTCCTGATCGAGGCCGCCCGGGACATGCCCCGCCTGGTCGAGGCCCGCCGGTGAAGCACGCCCCGGCCGACCGGAAGAAGCCGGACCCGCGCGCCGAGGCCTTCGCCGAGGGCCTCCAACTGCTCCGCCGCAACCCGGCCCTCGCCGCCCTGCGCGCCGACGTCTGCCGCACCGAGACCTGCACCACCGCCCCGCCGAACGGCTGGGCGGTGGCCGACTCCAACGGCACCCTGCACGTCAACCCGCGCCGCCGGGCCGAACCCGAGGAATGGGCCTGGGTGCTGGCGCACTGCCTGCTGCACCTCGGCTTCGGCCACCTCCCGGGCGCCCGCGGCACCCGGACCCAGCCCGACGCCCACCAGGCCGCCGCCCGCTGCGCGGTGGTCAACCGCTTCCTCGCCACCTTCCCGGTCGGCCGCGCCCCGGTCGTCCTCCCGCAGGAGTACCCGGGCGGCGACGAGGAGGAGCTGGCCGACCGCTGGCGCCGCGACGGCCTGCCCGCGCCCGACACCGCCGGGACGGCCGGCACCGCCGAACGCGACCAACTGCTGGTCGAATGGCGCGGCCACGGCCAGGCCCGCGAGGACTGGCCCACGGCCTTCGCGGCCGCGCTCACCCGCACCATGTCCGCCGCGATGGACCGGGCCGGCGGCCGGATCGACACCGAGACCGGCGAACGCCTGCCCGAACGGCCCTGGAACAGGGCACTCAACTGGTTCGTCTCCTCCTACCCCCTGCTCGGCGGCATCGCGGCCGGCCTCACCGTCGTGGCCGACGCCGAACTCGCCCGCGCCCACGACATCGCCGTCGCCGCCGTCAACGCCGAGGCCGGCGAGATCTACGTCAACCCGCTGCGCCACTACGCCGACGAGGAGTGGCGGTTCATCCTCGGCCACGAGATCCTGCACGCCGCCCTGCGGCACGGCGAGCGCCGCGGCGGACGGGACCCGTTCCTGTTCAACGTCGCCGCCGACTACGTCATCAACGGCTGGCTGCTGGAGATGGGCGTCGGCGAGATGCCCGACGGGCTGCTGCACGACCCGCAGCTGAACGGACTGTCGGCCGAGGAGGTGTACGACCGGATCGCCCGCGACCAGCGCCGCATCCGCCGCCTCGCCACCCTGGCCGGGAAGAACCGCCCGGACGTCCTCGGCGAACCGCTGGGAACGCCCCGGGACTACGTCGACCTCGACGACTTCTACCGCCGCGGACTCCAGCAGGGCCTCGAACTGCACCGGCGCGAACGCGGCCTGCTCCCGGCCGGGCTGGTCGAGGAGATCCGCGCACTCGCCCACCCCCCACTGCCCTGGGACGCCCGACTGGCCCGCTGGTTCGACGAGTTCGTGCCGAGCCCGGAACCGGTGCGCAGCTACTCCCGCCCCGCCCGCCGGCAGTCCGCCACCCCGGACATCCCCCGGGCCGGCCGCTACCGCCCCGAGGAGGAGGTGCCGCGCTGCACCTTCGGGGTCGTCCTGGACACCTCGGGCTCGATGGACCGGGCGCTGCTCGGCAAGGCGCTCGGCGCGATCGCCTCCTACGCCGCCGCCCGGGACGTCCCGGCCGCCCGGGTGGTGCACTGCGACGCCGCCCCGCACGACGCCGGGTACCTCCCGGTCGAGGAGATCGTCGGGCGCCTGCGGGTGCACGGGCGCGGCGGCACCGTCCTCCAGCCGGGCATCGACCTGCTGGAACGGGCCGAGGACTTCCCGCCCGGGGCACCCGTCCTGGTGATCACCGACGGCGAGTGCGACGTCCTGCGGCTGCGCCGCGAGCACGCCTTCCTCGTCCCGCGCGGCGCCGCACTCCCGTTCACCCCGCGCGGGCCGGTCTTCCGGATGAGCTAGACGTACTGACCACGGAGGTTGGTGACGCGCCCCCGCCGGGCACCGACGTCCCGCTCCCGCTCCCGGCCGGTGGCGCGGAACCGGGCCCCGGGCGCGGGCGTCCGTCCTTCTCGACGGCGGCCGATGATCAAGGCTGTCGGCCGTCCCCCGGAAGGAGCACCGTGACGGACCGTACGGCGAAGAGCACGCGGAAAAGGGCGGCGAAGAGCGCGGGGAAGAGCGCGGCGAAGAACGCGGGGAAGAGCCCGTGGAAGGGCGCGTCGCCCGCCGGCAGGGGCCGTTGGCGTCGCGCCGCGCTGATCGGGTGCGGGGTGCTGCTGCTGGGCCCGGCCGTGCTCGCGGTGGTGCGGGTCCTCGGATGGGACGACGGCACGGTGTGGGCCCTGCCGATGGCCGGGCTGCCGTACGCGGCGCTGCTCAGCGTGCTGCTGCTGGTGGCGGTGGCCGCGCTGCGCGGGCGGTGGCTGACCGGGGTCGCGGCGGCGCTGGTGGTGCTGCAACTGTGGTGGCTGATACCCCGGTTCGTCCCGGGCGGGGCCGACGCCCCGGCCGACGCGCCCCGGCTGCGGGTGGCGACCAGCAACAACTTCATGGGGCAGGTCTCGCCGAAGTCCCTGGTCGACCTGGTGCGCGACCAGCGGATCGACGTGCTCGCGGTCGAGGAGCAGAGCGACTCCGCCGCCGACGCGCTGGACGCGGCCGGCATCCGCGCCCTGCTGCCGCACCGTGAGCGGCCGGCCGGCACCGACACCGCGCTCTACACCCGGCTGTCCGTCAGCTCCGCCGCCGACCCGGCCTGGCCGACCACCAACCTGACCGTCGACGTCGCCGGCCGTCCGGTGCAGCTGGTCGCCGTGCACACCTACTACCCGGTCGGCGACGCCCGCCGCTGGGCCGAGGGACTGCACGACCTGCGCGCCGCCGCGCCCGGGCGCAGCCGCAACGCGGTCCTGCTGGGGGACTTCAACGCCACCCTCGACCACAAGCCGATGCGCGACCTGATCGGCACCGGCCTGACCGACACCCACGAGGAACTCGGCGCGGGCCTCCTCCCGACCTGGCCCCAGGACCACCCCGACTACCCGGTCCCGGCCGCGATCCAGATCGACCACGTCCTGCACGGGCCCGCGCTGACCGCCGTCGACGTCTCCGAGCACTCCCTGCCGCGCAGCGACCACCGCGCCGTGGTGGCCGAACTCGCCGTCCTGCGCTGAACGCGGAACCCGAACGCGAGGGGCCGGGGACGGCTCCCGCACCGTCCCCGGCCCCTCACCGGGCCGCGGCTCCCGTCGCGGGGGCGGTCACCGGCGGCGTCGGCGGGACCGGGGGAGCAGAAGGCCCAGGACGGCGAAGGCGAGGGTCGACAGCACGGCGGCCACGGGGGTGGGGAAGGACCCCGGCCGGACGGTCGACGCCTCGGCCGCCCCGGCGCCGGGAGCCGTCGGGAAGGTGACGGTGACGCGCGTGCTGCGCTCGACCAGGCCGCTCCTGAGCGTGAGCTCCGCGTTCCACCGGCCGTCCGGCAGCTGTACGTCGAGCGGGACGACCGCCTCCGCGAGGCTTCCCGGAGCCACGGTGGTGCCCGACTTGGCCGGGAAGGGGCCGGCGCGCAGCCCGCCGGGTCCGTCGGCGAGGGAGAGCGACCCGCCGATGTCCAGGGCGCGGCCGCCCGTGTTGCGGATCCGGGCGTGCACCTCCTTCCGCCCGTCGCGGGCCCTGGTCGGAGTGACCTGCTCGATCGTGAAGTCGGAGGGCGGCTCACCGCCGGGGCCGACGTCGATGTACATCCGGACCCCGACCCGGCCCAGGAACGCCAGGTTGTGCGAGCGGTCCGCCGGGTTGCCCGTCTGGGCCCAGACGACGCCGTAGCGCTCGCCGGCGGAGGCGTTCCCGGGCACGCGGACGGTGGTGCGCACCTGGGCCGTCCCGGAGGGCGCGAGGTCGAGTTCGGTCGTGTCGAGCGACGTCCAGCCGGTCAGCTCGTTGGGTGTGCGGTCCGCCGCGAAGGTGAACCGTCCCTTCGTGATGGTGGCCGCCGCCGCGTACACGCTGACGTGCATCGGCGTGGACGACTCGTTGGTGACCTCCACTCGCCGCTGGATGGTCGTGCCCGGGGCGACGTGGTCGACGATGTAGGCCTGCGCCCGGGGGTCGTCACGGCGGTTCTCCGGGGCGTCGAGCAGCCTGATGCCGATGGTCTTCTTCGCGGGGGTCGGCTGGTGGGAGGGCGTCCCGGACGTCCCGGAGGTTTCGGACGTCCCGAATGTCCCGGAGGTTTCGGATGTTTCGGACGTCCCGGTGACCCCGGGTCGCCCGGACGCCCCGGTGACCTCGGGCCCGGGCATCCCGTCCGCCGTCGCCGGCATCACACCGATCGTCTGGACGACGGCCAGCAGCGTCAGCAGGACCCAGTAGCGGCGCGCACGCTTCATCCGCTCAGGCAACGGAGTGGGTCAGCGTTCCGGTGTAGGTCCCGCTGATGGCGCCGGCCGGCAGGGCGACGCTGACCGTCGGGTCCCAGCTCGCGGTGTTGTCCTCGACACCGGCGCTCCCGGTGACCACCACCTGCGGGGAGTTGCTCAGCGTCACGTTCGTCGGAGTGACGGTGATGGTGCCGGTCGTCGTCACCGTTCCGACCGTGTAGGCGGCACTCGTGGCGGGCAGCGTCGACGAACCGTTGGTGAAGTCCGTCTCCGACGCGGTCACCGTCCAGGAGGCCGAGAGGAGGGCGCGGTTGTCGGTGACGGTCACGGGGCCGATCGGGGAGCTGATCTGAGTACCGGGCGCTCCCGAGCCGAGGGCGGCGCCGACCGGCACCGACATCGACAGCGCGCCCGACGTGACGGTGAACGTGACCGTGGTGCTGGGGTCGGCCGCCGCGTCGGCGAGGCCCGGTTGGACCAGGACGAGGGCGACGGACGCGGCCGCGGCGGGCAGGATTCGCAAGCGCACAACAACTCCTGGAGTAGCCGTCCGTGGATGGACAAGCCGGATGACGTGATGTCAGGCAAACCGGCGCTGCCCCTCCGCGCAAGCCGACGGCGGCCGCACTCCGCCACCGGAATGACCACATTTCAGCCGGATCGAAGCCCGGGCCGCCCCGCCCCGTCACGTGGGTGACCACCCGGCCGCGGTGACGAAGGGACAGCGAACCGGAGCCGATGCGCCTCGCCGCTCCCCAGGCCTGTTCCAGGGGCTCCCCCGTCCCGCCGCGGCGTTCCAGGAGGCGATGAAAGCGCAGGTCACGGGGTGTTTCACCGTTCCAGCGTCCCGAACCGCCGGGCGGTGGTGGCGGGCGGGACGGATCCCGGGCCAGTCTGTGGTCCGGCGGCGACCGGCACCGAGCCCGAGGGGCCGCCCGACCCGCCGGGCCGAACGCCCCCATCACGCCGAACGCCTCCCACCACGCACCACCCGACCCAGAAGGAAGCCCTGCCATGCGCACCTCGAACCGACGCCCGATCGCCGTCCTGCTGGCCACCGCCGGGCTGCTGGCCGCCGGGGCCGTCCCGGCCGCCGCCGTCCACGGCGGAGCGGACACCACGACCAGGTCCCACCCGTTCGTCGTGGCCCTGGAGACCGCCACGGGCGAGCAGTGGTGCACCGGCGCGCTGATCGCGCCGACCAAGGTGCTCACCGCGGGCCACTGCGTCGCCGAGGCGGCCGACCCGACCTCACTGCGGGTGATCGCCGGGCGGACCGACCTGACCGGCTCCGGCGGCCAGGTCCGCCGGGTGAAGGGCTACCGGGTGGACCCGCGCTACACCTCCGGCCTGGACCACGACTCCGCCGTCCTCACCCTGGACCGTCCGCTGCCGCAGGCACCGGTCCGGGTCGCGCGGCAGGGGGACGAGGTGCTGTACCGGTACGGCCGCACGGCCACGCTGCTGGGGTTCGGGCGCACCGGCTCGGACGGGCCCGGCACCCACCTCAAGCAGGCGGAGCTGACGCTGGCTCCGCCGGCCTCCTGCGACCCGTACACCTCGCCCGGCGAGTCTCCGCTGCTCAAGGTCTGCGGCCTGCCGCGGGCCGGCACGACGGACAGCGTCTGCAAGGGCGACTCGGGCGGGCCGCTGATGGCCGGCGGCGTGGTGATCGGCGTGGTCTCCACCGGCAACAAGTACTGCGACACCCAGTACCCGGTCTCGGTGTTCACCCGGGCCACCGACGTCCCCGCGCAGCTGCTGTCCTAGCCGGTGCCGCACCGGGCGGCGGCCTCCCCGGCCGAGGCACTCGTTCCCGCCTCCGGGCACGCCAGTGCGCCCGGAGGCGGAGGAGCGCCCTAACCGCCGCAGGTCAGGTCCTTCGCGGGCAGCCGGCCCGTGGTCAGGTAGCGGGTGACGCTGCCGTCCGCGCAGGAGGGGCCGGCCACCACCACGCCGTGGCCCTCGCCGCCGGCCACCGTGACCAGCCGTGCACCGTGCAGCGCCCGCCGCATGCCCTGGGCCATGGACAGCGTCGCCTGCGGATCCCACTGGTTCTGCACGATCAGCGCCTTGACGTCGTTGTTCACCACGGTGGCCGGCTCGTCGCCCGCCGGCTTCCAGAACGCGCACGGCAGGATGTTCGCCCCCAGGTCGCCGGCCAGCGGGTACCGGGCCCGGTCACGGACCGCGTCCCGGCGGTACTGCTCGGGGTCGCGCGGCCAGCTGCGGGTGTCGCCGCAGAGGACGGCCCACGCGACGGAGACCGTGTTGTCCGTCGGAACGACCGACGGCACCGCCGGTGCGGCCGGCCCGCCCGCGGCGGCGGCCTTCAGCGCGACGATCCAGGGGGTGACGGCCTCGACGTGGACGAACGCCGCGTAGCCGGACCGGATGGCATCGCCGTCGAGCGACCCGTCCCCGGTCGGGACGGGCGTGCGGTCGGCGTGCGCGACCAGGTCCCAGTACGTCCTGCGGACCTCCGCCGCCGTCGCACCCAGTCCGTACGCCGCGTCGCGGGCGGCGGCCCACTCGGTCCAGCGGGTGAAGGCGAGTTCGGCCCCCGCCGACGCCTCCCGGAGCCCCCCGCGCCACACGAGCGACGGGTCGAGCGCGCTGTCGAGCACGAAGCGGTCCGAGCGCTGGGGGAACATCTGGGTGTAGACGGCGCCCAGGTAGGTGCCGTACGAATGCCCGAAGTAGGAGATCCTCCGCTCGCCCAGTGCCGCCCGGACGACGTCCATGTCCCGCGCCGTGTTGCGGGTGGTGATGTGCGGCAGCACGTCCCCCGCCTTGGCCCAGCACTTGTCGGCCACCGTCCGGGCCCAGGCCACGTCCTTCGCGAACGTCCCTGCCGAGTACGGGTGTTGGAAGGTCCGCTCGTCGGCCTTCAGGTCGCAGCCGATCGGCGAGCTCTGCCCGGCGCCGCGCGGGTCGAACCCGATCAGGTCGAACCGGTCCCGCACCTCCGCCGGCAGCAGCGGCTCCATCTCCACGGGCATGGTCAGCCCCGGGCCGCCCGGGCCCCCGGGATTCAGCAGCAGCACGCCGTGCCGCTGCTTCGCGCTGCCCGCCCTGACCCGCGACATCGCGATGTCGATCGTCCGGCCGCCGGGGTCGGCGTAGTCCAGCGGCACCTCGACCTTCGCGCACTCGAACGCCGCCGGGCGGTCCGCATCGCAACGCTCCCAACGGAGTTGCTGCTGCGCGTACCGCTGGAGCGGATCGCCCGCCGCGAACGCCGTCACGGGGGTGAGTGCCGCCAGCGCGGTCGTCACCGCGCCGACCGTCAGCGCGGAGATCGTCCGTCCGTCTCGCAGAACCATGCCAGTCCTCTGTGCAGAATCGGTGCCTCGGAATTGCTTCCAGTCTCCGTTCCGCCGCCCCCGCACCCCGTACGGCGCCAGGATGGGTTCATGATCCAACCTGCGGCGTACGCCGCCGCGCCGACGTAGGGCCGGAGTCCCATACCCCGTCATCCACCGGCCCGGACGGACGGCCGCCCGGACCGGGGCGCCGGCGTCCACGGGGGGCGGTCACCCGGCGGAGTGGAGAACGGGCGAATCCCGGGCAGGGTCGCTCCGGCGGGCAGTACGGTGCCCGCATGACCGTGCTCGTCCGCCGTCGTCACATCGACTTCGGCCGCATCCACTCCACAGGCTGTCCGGTCATCGTCTGAGCGCCCGCTCCGTCCGGCCGCTTCGTTCCGTTCCGTTCCGTTTTGAACGGCACCGCCGCCGCTCCGTGCCGCCCGCTGCCCGCCCCTCGGCGTACGCGGCCCGCACCCGTGCGTGCAGGACGGAGGGCTCCCGCACGTCCCGGCCGACCACGATCCGACCGCACCGAAAGGACAGCCGTCCACCATGACCGAAACCGTCACCGACCACTACCTGCGCAACAACGCCGACTACGCCGCGGCCTTCGACGGGCCGCTCCCGCTCCCGCCGGCCCGCCGTACGGCCGTCCTGGCCTGCATGGACGCCCGGCTCAACGTCTACGGCGCGCTCGGCCTCGCCGAGGGCGACTCGCACGTGATCCGCAACGCCGGCGGGGTGGCGACCGACGACGCCATCCGCTCGCTGGCGATCAGCCAGCGGCTGCTCGGGACGCGGGAGATCATCCTCATCCACCACACCGACTGCGGCATGCTCACCTTCGGCGACGACGCCTTCCGCGAGTCGATCCGGGAGGAGACCGGCATCAAGCCCCCGTGGGCCGCCGAGGCCTTCGCCGACCTGGAGACGGACGTCCGCCAGTCGGCCGCCCGGATCCGCACCAGCCCCTTCGTCCCGCACAGGGGCGCCGTGCGCGGCTTCGTCCTCGACGTCGCGACCGGCCTCCTCAAGGAGGTCGTGCTCTGACCCGACGGTGTCCCGGTGCGGCGGCCGCGTCCGGCCGCCGCCCCGGGTCGCCCGGCCGGCAGCGCCCCGCCGTCGGCCGGCGGCG
>NZ_JBHXEM010000181.1:0-14343 GCF_042724755.1 Kitasatospora sp. NPDC127067
GTCCTGCGGGGGCCTCGGCCGTGGGAGCCCGGGCCGCTCAGGCCCGGACGGTCGCGCTCCAGGCGGCCTCGGCGGCGGCCAGGGCGGGCGCCGGGTCGGCGTCCGTCGCCCCGGCCAGGGCCGACACGCAGGCGCGGACGGTGTCCAGCGCGGCCGCCCGCCCGTAGTGGTTGACCCGCAGCATCGAGCCGGCCAGGGCGCCGCCGCCCGGCTGGACGGGCAGGGCCGGGTCGAGGCGGGCGGCGAGGGCGGTCGCGTCGACGCCGTCCGGGGTGCGCAGGGTGGTGGCGACCGGGGCCGCGTGGGCGTCCTCGACGACGTACGGGGCCAGGGTGCCGAGCGCGCGGACGCCGGCCCGGGTGGCGGCCGAGGCGGCGCGGTGGCGGGCGATCACGGCCGGCAGGCCGTCGGCGGCGATCCGGTCCAGGCAGGCGCCGAGCGCGAGCATCTCCAGCTGGGCCGGGGCGTGCGGCAGCACCGCGCGGCCGGCGTCGGTCCAGCGCTCCTTCCAGTCGAGCAGCGAGAGGTAGGAGCGGCGGGGGGCGGCCGGGTTGGCGGCGATCCGCTCCCAGGCGCGCGCGGAGACGGAGACGGCGGAGACCCCGGCCGGGCCGCCCATCGCCTTCTGGCCGCCGATGACGCACAGGTCGACGCCCCACTCGTCGGTGAGCAGCGGCTCGGCGGCGACGGAGGCGACCGCGTCGAGCATCAGCAGCGCGCCGTGCTCGCGGACCACGGCACCGATCCCGGCGACCGGGTTGGTGTTTCCGGTGGCGGCCTCGGCGTGCACCAGGGAGACGAAGTCGATCTCCGGGTCGGCGTCGAGGGCCTCGGCCACCTGCTCGGCGCTCACCGCGCCGTCGAAGGGCACGGCCAGGTCGACGACCTTCGCCCCGCAGGAGCGCAGCCAGTTGCCGAAGGTCTGCCCGTACGGGCCGGTGACGATGTTGAGGGCGGTCGAGCCGGGGTGCGCGGCGCCGCGGATCGCGGCCTCCAGGGGGAGGAGCGCCTCGCCCTGGGTGACGATCACATCGGCCTCGGTGTGCAGCAGCGCGGCCACCCGGTCCTCGATCGCCGCGAACTCGGCGGCGCTGAGCGGGGGCAGGTCGAGGAAGGGACTCACGTCTTGATCGCCTTTCGCGGGGGTGGGGTGCGGAAACGAGTCTGCCGCATCATGACTGCTTACACGGAACCCGCCCGTCGGTAGAGTGCGGCCATGAGCGATGGCGCGGTGCTGCACGTGCGGGGTCGGGTGCTGGTCGGTCCGCAGGACGTCCGGGACGAACTCTGGGTGGTGGACGGCCGGGTGAGCTTCACCCGCCCGCCGACCGCCGGGGACGTGCGGACGGTGAACGGCTGGGTGCTGCCCGGCCTGGTGGACGCGCACTGCCACGTCGGCCTGGACGCGCACGGCGCGGTGGACGCCGCGACCAGCGAGAAGCAGGCGCTCACCGACCGGGACGCCGGCACCCTGCTGATCCGCGACGCCGGCTCGGCCGCCGACACCCGGTGGATCGACGAGCGCGAGGACCTGCCCCGGATCATCCGGGCCGGGCGGCACATCGCCCGCACCCGCCGCTACATCCGCAACTACGCGCACGAGATCGAACCCGGCGACCTGGCCGCCTACGTGCGGGCCGAGGCCCGGCGCGGGGACGGCTGGGTGAAGCTGGTCGGCGACTGGATCGACCGCGAGCGCGGCGACCTCGCCGCCTGCTGGCCCGGCGACGCGCTGGCCGAGGCGATCGCGGCGGCGCACGAGGAGGGTGCCCGGGTCACCGCGCACTGCTTCTCCGCCGAGTCGCTGCCGGACCTGCTGGCGGCCGGGATCGACTGCGTCGAGCACGCCACCGGGCTGACCGAGGAGCTGATCCCGGCCTTCGCCGAGCGCGGGGTGGCGATCGTGCCGACGCTGGTCAACATCGCCACCTTCCCGGACCTCGCGGCCGGCGGCGAGGCCAAGTTCCCGGCCTGGTCGGCGCACATGCGGCGGCTGCACGAACGCCGGTACGACACCGTGGGCGCCGCGCACGACGCCGGCATCCCGGTGTTCGTCGGGACGGACGCGGGCGGCTCGCTGGCGCACGGGCTGGTCGCGGACGAGGTGGCGGAGCTGGTGAAGGCGGGGCTGAGCCCGGCGCAGGCGCTGTCGGCGGCGAGCTGGGGAGCGCGCGAGTGGCTGGGGCGGCCGGGGCTGGAGGAGGGCGCGCCGGCGGACTTCGTGGTGTACGCGCAGGATCCGCGAGCGGATGTCCGGGTGCTCGCGGACCCGCGGCTGGTGGTGCTGCGGGGGCGGCCGGTCGGGTAGCCGCGGACCCGGTCGACCTGCCTCGATCCCATGATCATCCGCTGAAAGCGCTGTCGGTGTAGGCCGATAGGGTGGCGACCATGGCACCGCGTCCACTGAACGAGATCGTCGAGCCCGGCTGGGCCACCGCCCTGGAACCCGTCGCCGGACGGGTCGCCGCGATGGGCGACTTCCTGCGCGCCGAACTGGCCGCAGGCCGAACCTACCTGCCCTCCGGCCCGAACGTGCTGCGGGCCTTCCAGCAGCCCTTCGCCGACGTGCGGGTGCTGATCGTCGGGCAGGACCCGTACCCGACGCCCGGCCACGCCGTCGGGCTCAGTTTCTCGGTGGCGCCGGAGGTGCGGCCGATCCCGGCGAGCCTGATCAACATCTACCGGGAGTACGGCACCGACCTGGGCCTGCCGCAGCCGTCCAACGGGGACCTCACCCCGTGGACGCAGCAGGGCGTGCTGCTGCTCAACCGCGTGCTCACCGTGCAGCCGCGCAAGAGCGGCCAGCACCGCGGCAAGGGCTGGGAGGCGGTCACCGAGCAGGCGATCCGGGCGCTGGTGGCGCGCGGCGGCCCGCTGGTGGCGATCCTGTGGGGGAGCGACGCCCGCAACCTGCGCCCGCTGCTGGGCAACGTCCCGTCGGTGGAGTCGGTCCACCCCAGCCCGATGTCGGCCGACCGCGGCTTCTTCGGTTCGCGGCCGTTCAGCCGGGCGAACGAGCTGCTGGTGCGGCAGGGGGCGCAGCCGGTGGACTGGCGGCTGCCGTAGCCGCCGGTGCGGCGTGGCCGCGGTGGGCCCGTACGGCGCGGCCGCTGTAGCAGAACTGGGTCAGCGCAGAACGCCAATCTCACTCCAACGAGTGAAATGACTTTCTGTGTTACTCATGTGACGGATTGTTCGAGAAGACTGGCGGCTCATCGTTTCATCTGTGTGGGGGTATCGCCATGTCTTCTCGCCGAATCGTTTCCGCCGCCGCGGCCACCGCCGTGGTGGCGAGCACCCTGCTCACCGCCGCGCCCGTCCACGCGGCCGAGCCCGCCCCGTCGCCCGGCAAGGCCCGCGCCGTCACCGCCGAACTCGACCTGGACGTCAGCCTGTTGAACAAGGCGGTGGACGTCCCGGTGAACATCGCGCTGAACAAGGTGGAGTCGCCGGCGCAGCGCGACGGATCGATCCTGACGGCCACGGTGGCCGGGGTCGACCAGACCGGCCCGGTCGAGCTCGTCAAGGCCGACATCGGCAAGTCGGTGACCAGGGTCGACGCCAAGGGCGCCACCGCCTCCGTCAAGCTGGTCAACGCCGACGTGCACGCCCCCGGGCTGCCCACCACCGCACTGCTCGGCCTGGAGGCGATGAGCGCCGAGGCGACCTGTCCGGTCGACGGGCAGCCGACCGCCGACGTGGTCGCGCCGGTCAAGCTCAGCGTGCTCGGCAAGCCGGTCACCGTCGGCGTGTACGGCCCGACCAAGGTGGACGTGCCGCTGGTCGGCAGCGTCTCGGTGGAGTTCTCCAAGAAGACCGTCACCACGACCACCGCCGCCGCCTCCGCCCTGGAGGTGCAGGTGGAGGTGAACCCGCTCAACCTGAACGTCGCCAAGGTCACCGGGAAGGTCACCGTCGCCTCGGTGAGCTGCGAGAAGCCCTCCGTGCCGTCGACCGCCCCGACCGCCCCGACCGGCCCGGCCACCACGGGTACCGCGGGCACCGCGCCCGCCGGTGCGTCCGCCGGTGCGCCCGCCGCTCAGCCGGTCGCCGACACCACCACCTCGCGGGCCGCCGGTCCGCAGGCCGCGGTGGAGAAGTCGGAGAAGCTGGCCGCCACCGGCGGCAGCAGTGCCACCGGCCCGCTCGCCGCGGGGGCCGCCGCCCTGGTCGCGGGCGGGGTGGCCGCGCTGTGGGCCACCCGGCGCCGTCGCGCCGCGCACGCCCGTCGTCACTGACCATGCCCGTGCCGTCACCGACGGCACCCGGAACGGCGGGAGTGCCACCCCCGGCACTCCCGCACCGTGACCGTGCCAATGCGGACGGTTGGTTCACATGCGCGTTACACGAGAGGAACAACCGGGAAACGGCGGCTTGCAACGCTACGCGGGCACCCACCACCCAGCAATGCGAGGGACACGACGTGGCAATCAAGGCCGAGTACATCTGGATCGACGGCACCAAGCCGACCGCGAAGCTCCGTTCCAAGACTCGCGTCCTGCCCAACGCCGACAAGATCCCCACCTGGGGCTTCGACGGTTCCTCGACCAGCCAGGCCGAGGGCCACGCCTCGGACCGCGTGCTGGACCCGGTGCGGGTGGTGCCGGACCCGATCCGCGGCGGCGACAACATCCTGGTCCTCTGCGAGGTCCTGGAGACGGACGGCACCCCGCACGTCTCCAACACCCGCGCCCTGCTGCGTGAGGTCGCCGAGAAGTACGCCGCGCAGGAGTCGATCTTCGGCATCGAGCAGGAGTACACCTTCTTCAAGGGCTCCCGCCCGCTCGGCTTCCCGGAGGGTGGCTTCCCGGCCCCGCAGGGCGGCTACTACTGCGGCGTCGGCGCCGAGGAGGTCTTCGGCCGCGAGATCGTCGAGCTGCACCTGGACCGCTGCATCGACGCCGGCCTGGCCATCTGCGGCATCAACGCCGAGGTCATGCCCGGCCAGTGGGAGTTCCAGATCGGCCCGGTCGACGCGCTGACCGTCTCCGACGACATGTGGATCGCCCGCTACCTGCTGTACCGCACCGCCGAGGAGTTCGGCATCGACGCCACCCTGGACGCCAAGCCGGCCCGGGGCGACTGGAACGGCGCGGGCGCCCACACCAACTTCTCCACCAAGGCGATGCGCGAGGGCTACGACGCCATCATCACCGCCTGCGAGTCGCTCGGCGCCTCCCAGGAGAAGGTGCTGGAGCACGTCAGCCAGTACGGCGACGACATCCAGTCCCGCCTCACCGGCAAGCACGAGACCGCCCCGTGGAACGTCTACAGCTACGGCGTCTCCGACCGCGGTGCCTCCGTGCGCATCCCGTGGCAGGTCGAGGTGGACAAGAAGGGCTACATCGAGGACCGCCGCCCGAACGCCAACGTCGACCCCTACGTCGTCACCCGCCTCCTGATCAACACCTGCTGCGCGGCCCTGGAGAAGGCCGGCCAGGTCTGATCCACCGCCGTACCCGGCACCCGCGCCACGTCACGCCCGCAGGCCCCCTCCCGGTGCAGGAGGGGGCCTGCGGCGTTGCGGCGTTGCGGCGTTGCGGCGTCGGGGTGTCCGGGGGCGGGGCCGGGAGCCCGGGGGCTTGATCGGGGTGGGGGAGGCGCGGAGAATCGGGGCATGACTGCTCCGGGCCGCCCCCTTCTCGTGCGCAGGCTGCACGTGGACCTGGGGCGGGTGTGGGCGGACGGGTGTCGCCGCGAGTGGGTTCCGACAACCGACCGCAGGCAGCACCGGCCCCAGGAGTGTGTCCGTCCATGGCTCTCACCTTCCACTGGTTCCTCCCCACCAACGGCGACAGCCGGCTGATCGTCGGCGGCGGGCACGGCTCCACGCCCGGTGCCGCCGGGTCGGACCGGCCGCCGGGCATCGGCTACCTCGGCCAGATCGCCCGCAGCGCCGAGCAGTTGGGCTTCGAGGGCGTGCTCACGCCGACCGGGGCCTGGTGCGAGGACGCCTGGCTGACCACCGCGATGCTGAGCCAGGTGACCGAGCGGCTGAAGTACCTGGTGGCGTTCCGGCCCGGGCAGATCAGCCCGACGCTGGCCGCGCAGATGGCCGCGACCTACCAACGGCACTCCGGTGGGCGGCTGTTGCTCAACGTGGTGACCGGCGGGGAGTCCGCCGAGCAGCGCGCCTTCGGGGACTTCCTGGACAAGGACGCCCGGTACGCGCGGACCGGGGAGTTCCTGGACATCACCCGACGGCTCTGGGCGGGGGAGACGGTCGACCACCACGGGCCGCACCTGCGGGTCGAGGGCGCGCGGCTGAACCGGCTGCCGGACCCGGTGCCGGCGGTGTACTTCGGCGGCTCCTCCCCGGCCGCCGGCGACGTCGCGGCCCAGTACGCGGACGTCTACCTGACCTGGGGCGAGCCGCCCGCCCAGGTCCGGGAGAAGATCCGCTGGATCCGCGAACTGGCCGCCGCCCGGGGCCGGGCCGTCCGGTTCGGCATCCGCCTGCACGTGATCACCCGGGACACCGCCGCGCAGGCCTGGGCGGAGACCGAACGGCTGCTCGCCGCGATGGACCCGGCCCGGGTGCGGCAGACCCAACGGGCGCTCGCCGAGAGCGAGTCGGAGGGCCAGCGCCGGATGCTCGCACTGCACGGCGGCTCCGCGCAGCGGCTGGAGGTGTACCCCGGCCTCTGGGCCGGCATCGGCCTGCTGCGCGGCGGCGCCGGGACGGCACTGGTGGGCAGCCACCGGGAGGTCGCGGACCTGATCTGCGAGTACCACGCGCTGGGCATCGACGAGTTCGTGCTGAGCGGAATGCCGCACCTGGAGGAGGCGTACTGGTTCGGGGAGGGCGTGCTCCCGCTGCTCGCCGCCCGCAACCTCTGGGACCGCCCGTGACGCCTGGGGCCGGAGCGGGCCGGGCGGCGCGGCCGGGACGCCCCGGGGCTCCGCCCGGCCGATCGCGGCCGGCAAATCGCTGGTCAAGCGCCCTCACCGGACCGAGAATTCATGGCATGACCCAGCAGCCCCTGCTCCTGCTCGACGTGGACGGACCGCTCAATCCCTACGCCGCGCCGAAGCGGAGGCCCGAGGGCTACGCCACCCACCGGCTGCGCCCCTCCTGGTGGGTGGCGAAGCAGGAGCACCTGGCGGCGGTCCAGGCCCGGCAGGCGACACGCGCCAAGCACGCCAAGCCGCCCGCCGTCCGGGTCAAGCCGCTGCGGGTCTGGCTCAACCCCTCCCACGGCGAGGCGCTGCTGGCGCTGCCGTACGAACTGGTGTGGGCCACCGGCTGGATGGGCGAGGCGAACACCCACATAGGCCCGCACATCGGCCTGCCCGAACTGCCGTACATCCGCTGGTCCGACCTGTTCGGGGTGGATGCGGACGGGCTGCACTGGAAGACCCGGGACGTGGTCGCCTGGGCCGCCGGGCGCCCGTTCGTCTGGGTGGACGACGAACTCGGCCCGCAGGACGAGGAGTGGATCGCCGCCCACCATCCCGGGCGGGCGCTGGCCCTGCACGTCAACCCCCGGATCGGCCTGCTGGCCGAGGACTTCGCCACGCTACGGGATTGGGCGGAGGGGTGTGCCGTTCCGGGGGCGTGAACACAGACGGGTGGGGCGCGCGGAGTGTTAGCGGTCGGGCGGAATGCGCCGTGCGCCCCGTTGTGCTCGGGGCGCCGCCCTTTCTACCGTCCCGTCATGACCATTCTCACGGAGCCCATCGGCAGCATCCCCCGGCCGAGCACCCTGCTGAACGCCCTGACCGAACACGCCGAAGGGCGGCTGTCCGACGCCGACCTGAAGAAGCTGCAGGACGAGGCCACCGCCGACACCCTGGCCAGGCTGGCGGAGCTCGGCTGCCCAGTCCTGGTGGACGGCGAGCAGGCCAAGCCGAGCTTCGTCACGTACCCCCTCGCCGGGCTGACCTCCCTCGCCGGGGACGGCGCCGTCATCCCCTTCGCCGACGGGCACACCCGGCAGCTGCCGCGGCTGACCGCCGGACCCTTCCGGTACCGCGTCCGTGCCGAGACCTATCTGCGCGAAGCCCTGCGCCACACCTCGCAGCCCGTCAAGCAGGCCGTCATCGCACCCTCCGCGCTCAGCCTGCTCTACCCGGCCGACGGCATCGACGGGTACTCGCGCGAGAACTTCCTGAAGGACCTGGCCGACGAGGCCGAGGTCGACATCCGCGGCTGCCTGGACGCGGGCGCCCACGTCGTCCAACTCGACTTCACCGAGGCCCGGTTGTCGCTCAAGCTGGACCCGTCGGGCAGCCTGCTGGACGACTTCGTGGCCCTCAACAACCAGGTGCTCGACCGGTTCACCGAGGAGGAGCGGGCCCGCCTCGGCGTGCACACCTGCCCGGGCGGGGACCAGGACTCCACCCACAGTCTGGACGTCGACTACGCCGAGCTGCTGCCGAAGCTCTTCCGGCTCAAGGTCGGCAACTTCTACGTGCAGCTGGCGAGCGAGGCCGACCCCGACCGCGTGCTCGCCGTCATCGCGGATCAACTCCGCCCCGGAATCCGGGTGTTCGTCGGGGTGACCGACCCGATCGACCCCAGGGTGGAGAGCCCGGAGGAGGTGCGCGACCGGGTGCTGGCCGCGGCCCGGCACATCCCGGTCGACCAGCTCGGCACGACCGACGACTGCGGATTCTCGCCGTTCGCCGACGACGCCTCCACCTCGCGGGACACCGCCTTCGCCAAGATCGCGGCCCGGGTGAAGGGCACCGCCCTGGCGGCGGAGGCGCTCGGGCTCCAGTAGCGCTCGCCGAGTCAGTGCGGGCTGAGCTGTTTGCGCGTCGGGTCGTCCGTCCGCCTGGCCGTCCGTTCGGCCGCCCGTCCGCCCGTCCGGCCTGATGGGCGGACGGGCGCGGCGGACAGGCAGGCGGCGGGCGGCCGGAGGGCGTTGGTGTCGAGTCGGTCAGGCCGAACCGAGCGCGGCCTCAAGGGCGTTGAGGAATCGGTCGGTGGTCTCCTCGTCCCGGACGGCGATCCGCAGCCACTCCTCGCCCAGCCCCGGGAAGGTGTCCCCGCGCCGGACGGCGAAGCCGTGCTCGCGCAACCGCTGCCGGACGGTCGCCGCATCCGGCATCCGGACCAGGACGAAGGAAGCGGCCGGCTCGCCGTACAGCCGCACCGACGGGAAGGCGGCCAGGCCCTTCATCAAGTGCTCGCGCCGGAGCGCCAGTTCGGCCGCGGCCAGCTCGGCCTCGGCGAGCGCCGCCGGGCCACTGCACACCTCGGCGGCGGCCAGTGCCGGGGTGGAGACCGGCCAGAGCGGCTGGGCGGCGCCGAGGTCGGCGATCAGCGGTGCGGGCCCGAGAACGTAGCCGATCCGCAGTCCGGCCAGCCCCCAGGTCTTGGTGAGGCTGCGCAGCACGACGACCCGGCCGGGCAGATCCCGGGCGGAGGCGAGGGACTCCCGCTCGCCCGGCACGGTGTCCATGAACGCCTCGTCCACCACCAGGGTGCGCCCGGGTCGGGCCAGCGCGGCGACGGCCTCGGCGGGGTGCAGCACGGAGGTCGGGTTGGTCGGGTTGCCGAGGACGACCAGGTCCGCCTCCTCGGGGACGGCGCCCAGCCGGAACCCGTCCCCGGGGGAGAGCAGCACCCGGTGCACCCGGTGCCCGGCGTCCCGCAGGGCCGCCTCCGGCTCGGTGAACTGCGGGTGCACCACGACGATATGACGTGGAGTCAGAACCCTTGCCAGCAGGACGAAGGCCTCCGCGGCCCCCGAGGTGAGCAGCACCTCCTCGACCGGGCGGGCGTGCCGGGCGGCCACCGCGGCGCGGGCGGCGCTCTGGTCGGGGTAGGCGGCGAGGTCGCCGAGGGTGGCCGCGAGGTGCTCGCGCAGCCACGCCGGGGGAGTGCCGGTGCGGACGTTGACGGCGAGGTCGACCAGGCCGAGCCCGTCGGCGCGCACCTCGGCGTCGCCGTGGTGGCGCAGGTCGGGTTCGGGGGCGGTCACGCGGGTTCTCCTTGCGGGTGCTTCGGGTTTCGGGCGGCTCAGGTGGCTCAGGTGGTTCGGCTGGTGCCGGTCGGGGCCGGTGGTGCCGACTGTGCGGCCGGGTCCGGGGCCGGGGCCGGGGCCGGGGCCGGGGTCGGGGTCGGGGTCGGGGTCGGTGGTCAGGGGCGGTGGCGGCGGGTCCGCGTCCACGTCGAGCGGCGCGAGGTGTCCGCGCGCCGCCGTCCGGGCGATCGCGACCGTGGCCCGCGCCGACTTCCGCTTGGTGACCACGAGCCGGCCGCCCGGCGCGCTCGCCAGTGCCGCCGCCTCGGCCACGCTCGCGGTGCCGACAGCCGTACCGACGGTGGCGGAGGGGTTCGGTACCGGCACGCCCGCCAGTACCTCGGGCGGGTGCTCGTCCACGGGCACCCCGGCGAGGTGGTCGGCCGCCCAGCGCACCGCCGGGTGGTCCGCCCGGCCCGTCACGGTGGCCAGCCGGGCCACGGCGGATGGCGTCAGGCCGGTTTCCCGGAGGGTGGCCGTGAGCAGTCGCAGGACCTCGGTCCGTTCGGCACCGCTGCTCGCGCCGATCCCCACCACCAGAGTGCGGGGGGCGCCGGCGACCGGTTCGCTCACGTGCCGCACCTTTCGTCCCGAACTCCGGTGATCCCACCACGCCCGGCCGGAACGGGTCAATCGCGGTGGGTGTGACGTCCGATGCCGGTCCGCCGTCGGCGCCGGGTTCGCCGTCCGCTCCGGGTCCGCCGTCCGCGCCGTCCGCCCCGGGGCCGCCGCGGCGCGGCAGCTGTTCGCCTGTTCTTCATCTGCGTTGTGCGGTACACGACACCACGGCGCTCCTACTGTTCTCGGCGCTCCCGCCCAGGAATCCCCGACCTCCGGAGGACCCCATGGCCTTCGCACGACTGCGCGCCCCCGGAACCCTCGCCCTCGGCAGCCGTCCCCGGCCCCGTCCCCGGCCGCGCTCCGCCGGCGCCGTCGGCCGCACCGGAATCCGGAACTGACGGCCGTGTACGTCGCGGACTCGCGCAGCTCGAAGGCCCCCGCCGGGCCGTCCCCCGCCGGGCAGCCCCCCGCCGGGCAGCCCCCCGTCGGGCCGACCACCGCAGGGCCGGCCGTGGGCCCGGTGCGGCGGGGCGCCGTGCCCGGGGCGGTGGTCGCCCTCGGTGCGGTCAGCCTGGTCACCGACATCTCCTCGGAGATGGTCACCGCCGTCCTCCCGCTCTACCTGCTCACCGGTCTCGGCCTCTCCCCGCTCGGCTTCGGTCTGCTCGACGGCATCCAGAACGGCTTCAGCGCACTGGTCCGGCTGGTCGGCGGCCACCTCTCCGACCGCCGCGGCCGCGACGGCGCGGCCCGCCACAAGACCGTCGCGGCCGTCGGGTACGGGCTGTCCGCGTTGTGCCGGCCGCTGCTGCTGTTCGTCCACACCGTGCCGCTGATCGGTGCCGTGATCGCCGTCGACCGCACCGGCAAGGGCCTGCGCACCGCCCCCCGGGACGCGATGATCTCGCTCGCCACCGAACCCGCCCACCGCGGCCGGGCGTTCGGGGTGCACCGGGCGATGGACACGGCCGGCGCCCTGCTCGGGCCGCTCACCGCGTTCCTGGTGCTGCGGCTGGCCGGCGGCCCGCTGCTCGCCGACGGCGGCGAGCGGCACGGCTACGACGCGGTGTTCGCGGTCAGCGCGTGCGTCGCGGCGCTCGGAGTGCTGATCCTGCTGCTGTTCGTGCCGAACCGGCAGCAGGGTGACGACTTGTCGACTTCCGCCCCCTCGCTGCGCGACAGCCTCACCCTGCTGCGGCTGCCGGGGCTGCGACGGCTGACGCTCTGCGCCGTCCTGCTCGGCCTCACCACCGTCAGCGACTCCTTCCTCTACCTGCTCGTCCAGCGCCGGCTGGACCTGCCCGTCGGCCTCTTCCCGCTGCTGCCGCTGGGCACCGCCGCCGCCTTTCTGCTGCTCGCCGTCCCGCTCGGCGCGCTCGCCGACCGGATCGGCCGTCACCGGCTCTTCCTCGCCGGGCACGGGGTGCTGCTGCTCGCGTACGGGCTGCTGCTGTCACCGCTGCGCGGGCTGCCGGCGGTGCTCTGCGTGCTGGTGCTGCACGGGACCTTCTACGCGGCCACCGACGGCGTGCTCGCCGCCGCGGCCGCCGACGCCGTACCGGCCGAGCAGCGCGGCGCCGGGCTCGCCCTGGTCGGCACCGGACAGGCGCTGGCCCGGTTCGCCTGCTCGCTGCTGTTCGGCGCGCTGTGGGGTGTGGTCGGCGGCCCGGCGGCGCTGGGCTGGTCGGCGGGGGCGCTGGCGCTGTGCGTGCTCGGCGCGGCGGCGGTGCTGCGCCCGTCCGGACCCGCCGCGGGGCCGTCCGGGCCCGCCGCCGGTCAGCCCGTCCCCGTCGCGGAGCAGCCCGGACCCGTCGCCGCGAAGACCCCGGAGGAGACCCGATGAACCTGCGGAACCGCACCAGGATGATCATCCTGCTGGTCGCCGTCGTGCTGCTCGGCGCCGTCGGCACCGGGGCCGTGCTCAACGCCGCCGACCGCACCGCCCGCCGGGACCAGGCCCAGCCCGGCGGGCCGTCCGTCACGCCCGGCCCGGTGTCACTACAGGTGCAGTCCGGCGGACGACAGCTGTTGTTCCGCAACATGGCCTGGGGCCCGCACCGGGACGAGATCACCTCCGTCGCCGCCGACCGCCCCGACGGCCCGCGCACCGCCTCCGGCGTCCAGTGCCTGCGCTTCCACGCCGCCGCCGGCACCGGCATCTGCCTCCAGGCCCAGCACGGCGCGCTGGAGGACACCTACCGCGCCGTCGTCCTGGACGACCACCTGCGCGAGCTCCGCTCGTTCCCGGCGGCCGGCATCCCCACCCGCTCCCGGGTCTCCCCGTCCGGGCACCTCGCCGCCTGGACGGTCTTCGTCAGCGGCGACTCGTACGCGGGCAGCGACTTCTCCACCCGCACCTCGATCGTGGACGTCCGGGACGGGAACCTGCGGGAGAACCTGGAGGACTTCTCGGTCGTCCTGGACGGCCACCCGTACCAGGCGCACGACATCAACATCTGGGGCGTCACCTTCGCCGACGACACCACCTTCTACGCCACCCTCGCCAGCGCCGGGCGGACCCACCTCGTCCGCGGCGACCTCGCCGCCCGCACCCTCACCACCCTGCACGACAACGTCGAGTGCCCCTCGCTCTCCCTGGACGGCACCCGCGTCGCCTACAAGAAGCGCGTTCCCGGCCTGCCCGCCGACGCACCGTGGCGGCTGTACGTGCTCGACCTCGCCACCATGACCGAGACCGCCACCGCCGAGCAGCGCAACATCGACGACCAGGCGCTCTGGTCCGGCGGGGGCACCCTGGTCTACGCCCTGCCCGGCGACTACGGCGCCGACCTGTGGACGGTCCCGGCGGACGGTTCGGGCAGCGCGCAGCCGGTCACCAGGGCTGCGGTCGCCCCCGCCTACCTGGGCTGAGGAACTCTCGGCTACGGTCCCACGTCGAGCAGAGTGTGACGTCCTGATCAGGCGTCCTGAACGAACGGGGGAGCGAGACAACCGTGGACGGCATTCCACCCGAGCGCACGGTGACCGACTCCTGGCCCGCGCTGCACGGCCGCCCGGTCCTGCGGCGCACCGTCGCCGTCGGGCTGGTGCTCTGCGTGTCCGTCGCCGCCGCCCTCGTGGTGCGCGGAGTCAACGCGCTCACCGCCGGCGGCACCGGCCGCGAGACCGACCGCGACCGCGCCGAACGCCTGGCCGGCCTGCACCCGTCCCAGCATCCCGGCGTCGGCCGCTTCTACGTCCCGGTCGGCGCCGTCTACACCCACACCTCCGGCGGCGCCCCGGTCGCCTACCTGCACTACCGCCTCGGCGGCGGCAGGGCCCCCGGCCTCGGCGACTTCCTCAGCGCCTACGACCTCCCCTCGCCCGGGCCGGCCGCCCCGCTCCCGGCCGACCTGCTCGCCGCCCTCGGCGGCGACGAACCGGCCGAGGCCCCGGAGCTCCCCGAGTCCGCGCCGACGCCCGCGCCCGGCCCGTCCGCCACCGCCGACCCCGCCGCCGCGCCCGCCGAGAGCCAGTCCCCGGACGCCGAGCCCACCGACCCGGCCGGGCCCTCCGACCCCACCGCCGCCGCCCCCGACCCCGGCGACCCCGATGCCGACCCCGAGGACCCCATCGTCGAACCGGCCCCCGCGGCCCCCGCGGCCGCCCCGGACGAGCCCGCCCCCGACGACCCCGCCCCCGCCCCGCTCCCCACCCCGACCTGGACCCCCACCCCCACCCCGACCCCCACCGATTTTAATTACCCGGCGACAACGGATATATACACCCCCTCAAACGTGGGCAGGGTAAGTTCTTTTTATGACTCAGACCGGGGATCGCCCACCGGGCCGCCGGCGGGGTGGAGGGG
>NZ_JBHXEM010000182.1:0-14290 GCF_042724755.1 Kitasatospora sp. NPDC127067
TACGAGGACGGCAGCTACGGTTCGTTGAGCAAGATCAACGGCTTCCAGGCCGATCGCTGAGCCCGGCATCCGGTGGAGTCGTGGGCCGGTTCCGGTAGTTCGCCGTCCGCGCGTGGTTCCCGGGGCCGGCCCGTGGCGTCACCTCGGCGGAGCAGGGGGCGTGCAACCGCTGGGCGAGCCTGGTCGGCGGGGGTTCGGCGGCGGTGTCCCAAGGGGTGCTGCCGTGGATCCAAGTGCCCAGGTCGTCGAGGGTGGGGGTGGTGCGTTCCGGAGGTGGAGGAAACAGCGCATGACGTGGTCGCGCAGGGCGATCTCCCGGGGAGGGCCTCAGCGGGCGTGCAGCCGAGTTCGTGGGCGAGGACGTTGATGAGGTTCAACAGCACGCCCGACCCTCGACCAGGCGGACGCCCAACGCGGGGCGGTGCGCGAGGCACGTCAGAAGCAGGCGGCGAAAACACGCTCAAGACGACACAGCGCCCGGAAGAACAAGGTGCGCAGTCGGTGGGGAGGCGACCGCGATCCGCCCGTGGGTGCCAGCCCAGTGGGCCGGCCAGCGCCGTCCGAGAAGCGGCTGTCGGGGGTGCTCGATGACTTCTGCCGAAGGGCCGGCGCGGTGGCGGCTGGTTTGCCGGCTGCTGGCACGTCGCGCTTCTCACGGATCGTCGGGTTCCTGCCTGGCGGGTAGGTGCAGTGGAGTCGCCGTCGGTTCGGATCGAATAACACTGGCTTGCGGCTCCGCCAAACCGGTGTGTAGCAGGAAGCTTTGCGCTGCCGTCGGCTGTCGCAGAGGAGGGCTTGTGGCCCAGCAGTTCATGAACGTCAAGGAGACCGCAGAGTTTCTGAACATGTCGGTTCAGTGGGTGTACCGAGATGCTCCCCGGGTGGGCTTGGCCCCGTACAGGTTCGGGCGGGGTCGGAACGCCAAGTTGCAGTACAAGGTGTCCGAGGTTCAGGCGTGGATCCGGCAGCAGCGGACCGGGGGGAGCTGAGGAGAACGGTTGCAGGTGGCGGTGGCCCCGTCCGGGTGGGGACGGGGCCACCGGCATGTTCAGGCGGCGAGGTCGAGGTTCAGGATCTGGGCTGCCTGACTGACGGACCCGGGCATCAGGTGTCGGTAGACCTTGAAGGTGATGTCGATGCTCCGGTGGCCCATCCACTCGGCCACGTCGGTGATGGGGATGTTGTGGCTGAGGCAGTTCGAAGCGAAGAAGTGGCGCAGCCCGTAGACGACCATACCTTCGGGGATGTCGACGTCGTCGCGCTTGCGGATGCGCCGCCACGCGTTCGCGATGTAGTAGGTCGGGAAGGGCTTGTCGGGGTCGAGGGGGTGTCGTAGGAGGTAGCCGTCCACGGTGCCGTACTTGTCCGCGTACCACTCGACCGTCCGTCGAACACGAGCCGGCAGCGGGCCGTCGCGGTAGTCGCCTTCCTTGCGGTGCTTCAGCGGTGCGTACTGGTTCGTGGTCGGGTTCACCTGCTCACTGACACGGTAGACGTCGTCGGCGACGAGGCAGCCGAGGTTGACAGCGCAGGCCTCGGCGTTGCGTAGACCGCACCCGCTCATGAGGTCGGCGACGAGGAGGAACATGTCGTTGTCGGCTTCGCGTATCCCCTGGACCTGCATCGGGGAGGGGATGACGGCGCGCTTCGGGTTGTACTGCGGGGGCTTGACGCCGGCGAGCGGGCTTTCGTCGTAGAGGCCGAGGCGGTGGGCGTCGAGGAGGATCGACTTCAGCTTGTCGAACGTGTGGGACTGGGTGGCGATGCCGACGCCGTTGCGCTCCATGGTTTGGATGAAGGCCTCGACGACCTTGTGGTCGAAGGTGCCCATCTTGCGGCTGCGGAAGGCGGGGTAGAGGTGGTGCTCCAGCAGGGAGTCGAGGTGGCGGATCGAGCCGGGGCCGAGATCGCGTTGGCCGGCCTTCCACTCCTTGACGTACTGCTCGAACTGCATCGGGCTGTACTTCTGGATCCGCTCCGCCTTGCGCTGTCCCTGTGGGGAGTTCTTTCGCGCGTAGTACACCTCGGCGAGGCGGGCCTTCGCCTTGTCCTGCGTGGCGAAGCCTGACTCCTCCGACTGCCGTCCGGCTGCGTTGCGATACCGGATCTTGTACTCGTGCGGGCAGCGGCTCCAGCGGGATTCGGGGTGTTCGCACTCCTTGAAGAAGGTGCCCATGCCGCGGATGAGGCCGGTGGTTGCCATGGTTGATCGCGCTCCCGGGTGCCATGCTGACGTTTTGCTGACCCCGGATGGTCGGTCAGGCCCCTGAGCTGGGACGAAACCCTAGTTGCGTGGTATGTCCAGGACGACCATCAGCTGTGTCGCCGCGATGACGGTGAGAGCGATCCCCGGGTGCTGGCCCCGACGTGCGGTCGCGGGCGAAGCCTCGGCCAGGGCGCGCGAGGTGGCCATGGCGGTCCCCCAATGAGTTCGAGGGTGAACGGCGGGCAGGGGACGGATTCGTTCACCACTACCGACGGTATCCCCGGGGTATAGGGAACACAATCGTTCATTACGGACATGCTCATGCTGCCCGATCCCAGTGTTCCTCCTGGCCGAGGCCGACGACGGTCCGCACCTCGAGTTCGGCGGTCTCGGGGACGGGTGTGCCGAATGCTCACCTTCGCCCGGCTCGTGCCGCCTCCGGGCCGGTCGAGCGGCTGGTGAGGGACCACGAGTCGGTGGCCGAGCACGTGCGTGCTGTCTTCGTGGCCGCGTCCAGCGGGCCAGGGGCGCGGGGACTTGTTCCAGCGGGCGGATCAGGTGGGCGAGCCAGGCAGCCGAGGCACCCACTGCGGAGTGGTTGTCGTGGCCCCGGAGCAGCTCGGTGCGGGGGCCGAAGACTGCTGCCTGGATGCCGGGGTCGGTGGGCACCTGTACTGCAGAGAGCCGCGGCTCGTCGCGAGTGCTACGGGAGGGGGCTTCCGGGTGCAGTGCGGCGTCCCGCGTTGATCACCGGGTGGAAGCGGTCCAGATCGGGAGGCTCTCGGCGGTAGGGGCAGTCCAGATTGGCATGTTTGGCTCAGTCGCCAGAGCGGGTGCAGAGGAGCCGATCGCTATGGAGAGCGCGAGGATCGCGGCGGTTGCCATGGTGCGGAAGGTCATTCGTCATCCTGGGAATTGTGTGGATGTCGGAGTTGTGCCCGGCACGGTGGGTTAGAGGGGCGGGCGGCGGGCCGCGCGGCCGGTGGGCACAGGTCACCGGTTCAGCAACGCGAGGAGCCGGTTGTGAAGGCGTTCGGTGTCGCCGCGGCCGACGGCCTCGTCATCCTCCGGCCCGCGGCCTTCGTTGTTGTCCCAGCTACCGAATGGGTCAAGCAGGTCCAGCCCAGCACCGAGCTGGGGGCGCCGCCCTTGGAACGATGTGGGTCGGGTCACGGGTGCGCCTCTTCGAGGTCGTTGGCGTCGAGCTGGGCGACCAGGCGCTCGCGCGGCTCGACCTCTTCCGCGGCGAGCGGGCGTGCTCGGGCGCCGGCGCTAGGTCCACCAGGGTCTTCACCGGCCCGTCGGTGCACAGCACTGCGTCGGTTGGCTCGAACAGGGTGTGCGCCGCTCGGTCGGGCAGTCGTAGATGACCCTGCGGAAGCGTGGCAGTTCCGAGAACGGTCAGCAGGGGGGTTCGTAGGGGATGCCCGGCAGGTGGCGCTCCCATGAGGTGCGGGTGAGGGCCTGCCAGGTGGTGGCGCAGACAGTGCGGGACAGGTCGTCCGGGCTCAGTGCGCGGAGTTGGACGGTGCCGTCGCGGCTCGTGGTCACCAGGTGCCTGCCGTCCTGGCTGTAGGTCAGGGCGGTCACCGGTCCCGCGTGTCCCGTCAGGGGTGTGCCGAGGGGGCGGGGGTGGGAGGTGTCGCTGATGTCCCAGAGGCGCACGGTGTGGTCCTCGCTGCTCGTGGCCAGGGTCCTGCCCTGCGGATCGAGGGCCAGGGCGGTCACCTTGACGGCGTGGGCGGTGACGGCGGGACCGCGTGAGCGGGGTCGTGCCGGGTCGCCGATGTCCCACAGGTGGAGTCTCCCGTCCTGGTCACCGAGGATGAGGGTCGTTCCGGCGAGGGCCAGGGAGGTGACGGAGACGGGCGGACCCGATTCGACGGTGCCCAGCGGGGCGGACAGGGTGCCGGCCGGACGTGGCCGGGCCGGATCGCGGACGTCCCACAAGTGGACGCTCGTCTCCCTCGCGCCCTCGCCGGTTTCGACGGCGAGCACGGTTCCGTCGGCGCTGAGGGCCAGGTGGCCGACGCGTACGAGGTAGTCGTGTGCCGCCCGGTCGGTGAGATCGACGATGGTGGCCAGTGCCCTCGGACGGGCCGGGTCCTTCACGTCCCACAGCTGTACCGACGTCCGGTCGTTGGTGAAGAGTGCGCCCCCGTCCGGGGTGAAGGTCATCTGATTGATCGGGTCCTGGTGTCCGGTCTTCGTGCTTCCGACTGCCCGCGGCGAGGCCGGGTCGCGCAGGTCCCACAACCGTAGGGTCTGGTCGGTCGTGGCGGCCGCGAGCGTCCGCCCGGCCGGGCTGAACGTCGCCGACCACACGTCCTTGAACAGGTGGTCGGCCCCGGCCCTGGCCAAGGTGCCCGCCGGGGTGGTCCGCAGTATCCGGATGCCCGGGGCGCCGTCGTCACTGCGCACGGCGAGGAGTTCGCCGTCGGAGCTGATCGAGAGGCCTCCCGTGGGATCGCCCTGTTGTGCCAGCCGTGACCCCGGCAGGCTCCACAGCCGGACCGTGCTGTCCATCCCGGCCGTCGCCAGAGTCCTGCCGTCGGGGTCGAACGTCAGGGAGCGGACGGCGTCACCGTGGCCGACGAGCGGGTTGCCGAGGGGGGTGATGTGCTCGGGCAGGACCACGTTCCACAGGCGCACCGTTCCGTCGTCGCCTGCCGCGGCAAGTGTGGTGCTGTCGGGGCTGAAGACGAGTTCGTAGCCACTGCCGAGCAGGTCCGAGCGCAGGGGGCCGGACGTCGGGGAGGATCCCGGCAGGGGTGTGCCGACGGGCTTGGGGCGCGCGCGGTCGGTGACGTCCCACAGCCGGATGGTGCCGTCGTCGCCTGCGACGGCGAGAACGCGGCCGTCAGGGCTGTACGCGAGGGACGCCGGCAGGCTGCCGTGACCGGGCAGCGGCTCCCCCAGGGGTGCGGGAGCCGCTGGATCGCCGATGTCCCACCGGTGGACGGTCCCGCCACCGGCCGCCACGGCGACCTCCTTGCCGTCGGGGCTCATGCCGAACCAGCTCACGGTCGGCCGGCCCTCCACCGTCAAGGCCGTGCTGCGCGGGGTGGACGCGGTCGAGCCGGTCAGGTCCCACACCCGGACCGCGGCGTCCGTCGGGTTCGTGACCAGGACGCCCACGACCAGGACGTTGCCGCCCTGGCCGAAGCGCAGGCGGGTGACGATGTCGGTCTGGCCGAGCGGCTCGCCGAGCGGGGCCGGTGACGAGGGGACGGCCAGGTCCCAGACCCGGACCTGCTTGTCGTCGCCCACGGCCAGACGTCCGCCGTCGGGGCTGAAGGCGATCGCGTCGACGCCGCCGTTCGTCCTCAGGTCGGCCCCGGCCTTCGGGTGGGCGGGGTCGGTGACGTCCCACAGCCGGAGGTGTCCGTCGCTGCCGGCTGCCAGCAGCTTGCCGTCCGGGCTGAACGCGGCCGACAGGACACCGGTGTCGAGCCCTGGCAGCAACTCGGTTCGGGAGGCGGGGTGCTGCGGCTCGGTCGTGTCCCACAGCTCCAGGGCCCCGTGCAGCCCCACACCGGCCAGGAGCCGACCGTCCGGGCTGAACACCACCTCGCCGACCGGGTTCCGGTGGGCCAAGGCAGTCGACAGCGTCGACGCGGCGTCGTTGACAAGTCGCGTGTACGCCTCCGGGTCCGCCTCGCGCATGCGGTGTGCGGCCAGGTCCAGTTGAGCGGCCAGCGACGGGTCGGTTCCCCTCAGATGGTCCGCCTTGGCCAGGATCTGGTGGAACACGGCGGTGTCGCGCTCGGACCGGGCCGTGAGGCTCTGCTGTACGGCGGCCGCTGCGGCGGCGACCGCGACAAGGACCAGAGCGCTCAGCACCGCGATCACCCGGTTACGGCGGGCGGCCACCCGGCGGGCCCGGTGTGCGGAGGCTTTCAGGAAGACAGTGGCGAGAGGGCCGGCCTCGTGGGCCACCCGCCTGGCCGCGACCAGACGCTCGCCTCGGTAGAGCATGCCCGGATCCCGGCCGTCGCGCTCCCAGGCCGCCGCGGCCTCTTCGAGGCCTTGGCGAACGAGCCGGTCGGCGCGGTCGGACTCGATCCAGGTCCGCATGCGGGGCCAGGCGCGGACGAGGGCTTCGTGCGCGATGGTGACGGCGTCGTGCTCCACGGTGAGCAACCGGCCGACGGTGAACACCCCGACGAGGCCGGCAGGCAGGTCGGACCGGGCGACCCGGCGACGGGTGTCCTCCGCTCCGTCGCCGCTCTCACCGATTCGGACCAGCCGCAGGAACATGGCCTGGGCCGCTGACTGCCCTGCCGGGTCGAGGCCGGAGTAGATCCGCTCGGCGCTGGTTGCCACGGCCTGGCCGATCCCGCCGGTGGTGCGGTACCCGCTGACGGTCAGGGTGTTGCCCTGCCGCTGGTGCCAGACGGCCCGCAACGCGTGGGCCAGCAGCGGCAGTTGGCCGACTTCCCTCCCCGGCCACCCGAGGTCGGCCAGCATCAGCTCCACCAGCCCGGGCTCCAGGACGAGTCCGACCTCCTGGGCAGGGAAGAGGATGGCTTCCCGAAGGCCCTCCTGCGACAGCGGCCCGACGACGACCTGGCGGTGCTGCAATGCGGACCGCAGTTGGGGGTAGGTCACGCACTGGGAGTAGAAGTCGGACCGCAGGACGCAGACGACAACGGCGGCGGGCTCCGGACCAGCGGCCAGAGCGTCCAGGAGATCGAGGAACGCATGCCGCTGCAGCTCATCGGTGCACAGGGTGAACAGTTCTTCGAGCTGGTCCACGACCAACATGAGCCGAGAGGTGCCGGACGACGCACGCAGCGCGGACGCGACCGCCTCCGGACCAGCCTCGATCGCGCGACGGACCTCCGCGGTACTGACCCCGACGACCTGTTCCAGCCGGGTAGTCAGTTCGTCGACCGGCCGCTCGGTGGGGGTCAGCAACAGCTGGCTCCAGCCGGCCGAACCGGGCAGGCGGCCTTCCGTCAGCGCCGGCAGCACGCCTGCCCGCAGCAGCGAGGACTTCCCCGCCCCGGAGGGAGCGACGATGACGAGAGGCCCCTCGGCGTCGCGGTCGAGCTCGGCCAGTACCTGCGCGACGAGATCGTCCCTGCCGAAGAACCACCGGGCATCGCCCGGCTCGAACGGCTTCAGCCCCGGGTACGGACAGTGCGCGGCGGCGTCCACGGGGGCCCGCCGGGTCTCGCGTACGCCGTCCAGGTAGTGGAGATGGACATCGCCGGCCTCCGCCACGACCATGTCACGGCGGGACTGGTAGATTCTGGCCTCGCTGCCGGCCGTGGCGCTCATCGAAAGTGGCTGCTCCGCCGCGTCCTCAGGCTCCTGCCATCCTGTGCCGCTCATCGTTGTGCGACACGCTCGTCCCGGACGGCCCGGTGCGCCTGTAAGACGATCGCGCCCACCCTCAGCTCCCCCCACCGGATCCGCCGCCGCCTCATGATGCCACCGCAGGGACGGCCCCGCCACAGGGGAAGCGGGTCTGTCCATTGAGCGGCTCTGTCGCTCGCTCGGTGGCGGCAGAGCGCCGCGATTTTGCGCAAAGGGCTCCGAGTTCGAGACGATGCCGGTTACGGTCCTTACAGCAGTGTCTTGTCGACGTGGGGGGCGAAATGGATCCGGTCGTCCTGGCAGCGGGAAGCGCGCTGGTGAGCGCGATGGCAACCGACGGCTGGCAGCAGAGCCGGGCCGCGGTGGTGGAGTGGTGGCGGCGCCGACGCCCGGACCGGGCCGACGACGTCGGATCCGAGCTGGAGACAGTGCGCGCACAGGTACTGGCTGCGAGGGAGCAGGGCGACGAGGACACCGAGCAGGCCCTGGCGGGTTCCTGGCGCCTGCGGTTGCAGCAGTTGCTCAGCGAGGATCCCGCCCTTGCCGACGAACTGCGGAGGCTGTTGGACGAACACTTGGCCCCGGCATTGTCCGACGGCGACCGGACCCGGCATCGGCCGATCATCATGAAGGCAGAAGCCAGCGGCAACTCCCGTGTGTACCAGGCCGGGCGGGACCAGCACATCACCGGTTCTTGAACGCCGGAGAGAGGCGGCCGGATGCTCCCTCGCCGGGGGCGGAGTGGAACGGCGGGCCAGGGAGTCCAGCGCTGAACAGCGCCGCTACGGACGAGGCCATCGGCCTGCACCAAGGTTGAAGCGGCCGGTAGGTGTACGAGGCGGTGCTCCGGCGGGCTGGGGGCCCGAGTGAGGCAGCGCTGGCGGCGAGTGTGCCCAGCGCGGGTTGCGCTGCAGTCGCAGGGTGCGGGCGATGGCGGGGTCGGGCGTGCAGATCATGCCGCCCTCCAGCGAGTGCATGTTCTTGGTGGGGTAGAAGCTGAAGCAGCCGGCCTGGCCGAAGGTGCCGACGTGGCGGCTGTTCAGGGTGGCGGCGTGGGCCTGGCAGGCGTCCTCGACGATCGCGATCCGGTGGCGGGAGGCGATGGCCCGGAGGTCGTCCATGGCGGCGGGGTGGCCGTAGAGGTGGACCGGGAGCAGCGCGGTGGTGCGCGGGGTGATGGCGGCGGCCGCGGCGTCGGGGCGGAGGCAGTACGTGGCGGGGTCGATGTCGGCGAAGACGACGTCGGCTCCGGTGAGGCGGACGGCGTTGGCGGTCGCGGCGAAGCTGAAGGAGGGAACGACGACCTCGTCGCCGGGGCCGATGCCGAGGGCGAGCAGGGCCAGGAACAGGGCGGACGTGCCACTGTTGACGGCCACACAGTCGAGGCCGCCCGCGGCGGCGCGGGAGAACTCGTCCTCGAAGGCGGCGACCTCGGGGCCCTGGACGATGCGGCCGCTGCGCAGGACGCGGGTGGCGGCGTCGATCTCCTCGGGCCCGATGGTCGGCTCGGACAGCCGGGTGACGGGCGCGGTGGCGGTGGCCATGGGTGTGGTCCCTTCCGGTCCGGGCGGGCGGGTGGTCCGAGGGTCCTCCGCACTCACCGTCCCCAGGTCGCCGACCAGGCCGAATGGAGAACTCTCGCCGGAGGGCTGGCGCAGGGCCGGGCGGGACTCAGCCAGGCGGGCTTGGAACCTCCGAGCGCTGCGTCGGAGGCAGCAGGCGCCCGGCGGTCGGAAGACGCGAAGGCTGCCGGGCGTTGGGCAGTGCGCCACGGGTGGTGAGGAAGTCGACGAGGTTCTTCACCTCGGGGAGATGCCCGTGGCGGGCTTCCATGTGGTGCAGGCGATCGGCGCGTGACAGGTCCGTGCGCGTGGTCCATACGCGGACCGCGTCGACGATATGACGCAGCGTCTGTCGGGGGATCAGACAGTCGTCACCGATCCGGGTCGTGCTTGAAGCCGTACTTCCCCGGTGGATCGTCACCGTCTCCCGGATCTGGTTGCGGTCCCCGATCACGAGCATCGGCTCCGCGTCGACCGGCCGGCTTCGGGTCTGGGAAGGACCGCCCAGGCAGGCGAACGGGAACACCTGGTTGTCCTCCCCGATCACGGTGGGCCCCTCGACCCGGACATGGCCGATCAGGTTCGTGCCACGCCCGACGCGCACATCGGGGCCAATGATGCACATGGGGCCGACGGTCGCCTCGGGGTGCACCCGGGCATCTGGACGCACCACTGCTGTGGGATGGATCACATCGGCGAACCCTGGCCGCCCGTGCTGAAGTCGACGCAACTGCGGCTAGCCCGATCGGGGGAACAGGAGCCCCGATGGACGGGAGCAAGGCGCAGGCCTGAGCCTGGACGACACCCGCCTGGACGCCTTCAGCGGTGATGGGCCATCCATGGAATGCGACCCCACGCTGTGGACGCTTGGCCGGTGCTGCGGCGCCTGGCGAGGCAAGGGCTGCTGCGCGCCCGCCGGGGTCGCCCCGCCGCCCGGCAGTGAGCCGGACGCCTGCGGCTGCCGGCCGGGCGGCGGCTGCTGCTGAACACCCAGGTGATCCGCGCGTCCGTGGCAGTGCGGGCGCGCGGATCCGGGGCTCGGGTCAGGTGAGCGGTCCGGTGGGTCCGGTGGACCGCGGTGTCGCGGCGGCGGAGGGGAGGGTCGACGGCGGGGCGGTCGGCGGGCGGCCGCCGCAGGTGCCCGTGGAGTACAGGTCGTTGGAGGTCCGCTGCATCGCGGCGGGGTCGGACAGGTCGTACCGGTTGATCGAGGTGGCGAACTGCCGCTTTCCGGTGACCTCGCCGACCATCAGGGTGTTGTAGCCGGGGATGCCGCCGCTGTGTCCCCAGAACTCGCCGCAGGGCGTGGTCATCCGCTGGAGTCCGAGGCCGTAGCCGACGGCCTCGCCCGGGCCGCTGGTGCGCTTCATCTCGGCGAGTTCGGCCGGGCCGAGCAGTTGCCCGCCGAGCAGGGCGGAGATGAAGCGGGTGAGATCCGCGGTGGTGGAGATGCCCGCCCCGGCCGAGGATGCCATCGACGGGTTGAGCAGTGTCACGTCGGCGGGGCCGGTGGCGAGCTTGTAGTAGCCGTGTGCGTGCGAGCCGGGAATGAAGGGCGAGTCGATGGGCATCGAGGTGCCCGTCAGGCCCAGCGGCCGGATGATGCGGCGGTTCACCTCCTGCGCCCAACTGCGGCCGGTGAGGCGCTCGATGATCATGCCGACGAGCACGTAGTTGGTGTTGGAGTAGTGCCAGCCCTGTCCGGGGGCGAAGTACGGCGGGTACTTGTCGGCGATGTCCACGAGCTGCTGCGGTCGGTAGGACGTCCAGCGCCCACCTGCCAGCCACTGCCGCAGCGTCGCCTCGTTGCCGGCGTCGAACGCCGGGTCCTCGGTGAAGTCGTGGATGCCGCTGGTGTGGTTGAGCAGTTGGCGCACGGTGATGCCGGCGCCGTTCGGCACCACGCCCGGCAGGCGGCTCTCGACGGAGTCGTCGAGGCCGAGTCGGTGTCCCGCGACGAGCTGGAGGACCACCGTCGCGACGAAGGTCTTGGTGACGCTGCCGATCCGGAACCGGCCGTCCGGATCGGCGGGGGCGCCGGTGGCCAGGTCGGCCACGCCGGCCGCACCCTTCCAGGCTGTGGAGCCGTTCTCCCGGACACGGGCCAGCGTCGCCGCCGCGCCGCCCTCCCGCACCATGGCCCGGACCACCGCGTCCAGGGCCGCCCCGTCCGCCGTACGCGCCCCGTCCGCTTTCCGTGCCTCGCCCGCCGCCACCCGGTAGGGCGCCGCCGGGGCGTCCGTCGCGCCGGCGGCCGGAGCCGAGGTCGCCAGCAGGCCCGCGCCGGCGAGTGCGACGACCACCGACCGCCCGGCCGTGCCCCGCCACCGCCGACCCTTCGATCCGGTCCTCCCGGGCCTCGGATCCGCCGCCCCGTCCGCCATGCCGTCCTCCCGAATCCGATCGACGAATGCCGTCAACATCCGTCTTGACAAAGACAGTTGACACAGTGCCAGGCGGCCGGGACGCGAGGCGTCCGCCTCAGGTCCGGAGCATGTCCGCCCCGGGGCCCATCTTCCCGCCCGTGGAACTCCACCTCAGGTCGAAGGCCGCCCCCGACGGATCCCTGAGGCCTCGGCCGATCGAGCGACCAGCGACGTGGGACGTGGGGCGTCGAGCTCATGCCTCGCCGGTCGGGGAGGCCGGGAAGGAGCCGGGCCGGTTCGAAGGGGCGCCGAAAACCGTTCCGAAGGCCGTAGATTCACCCCGTGCCCAGGATGCGGGCACAGGGCGGGCGGGACGGCTGGAGACACCTTTGCGGGACAGTTTTTCCGATGGATTCCTTACACGGCTGGCGCACGACACACATCCGGTGGACCTGATGTGTCTCTATCTGCTGCACGGTTCGGTCGAACGGATCCCCGGTCTGCTGGTCGATCGGGAGACGCTGTCGTTCGAGTACCTGAGTCGGCACGTCCGTGCTGAGAACCGCTCCGGCCACGGCGACGCGGACCTGTTCTCGCTCTGGATCAGGACGAAGGTCCGAGGGCGGCTGTACGGCTTGGAGTTCAGGGTCTATTTCATCGCCGGTGAGCCCTGTGCCGACGCGGAAGCGCTTCGTGAACTGACGGACGCCGCCCGGCCGTTCATCGGCCCCGCCGGACCCACCGTGAGGGAGGCCCTGCCGGGTGCCCTGCGGTCGGCCGTGCGCACCCCACCTGGGGCGCCGCGGACCCCGCGACATCAAAACGTAACGTCTCCGTGAGAAGTCGTCGGGCGTAAAGTCTTCCCCAAGTCCTGCCCAATCTGGCATGTTTCCTTCAATTCCCGTGCGATCCCCCTCACGCACGGGCCGATTAGGAGGACACGTGTCACCCCTGATATCCCGGCGGCTCGGCCGCCCGGCCGCAGCCCTCGCCGTGCTCTCGGCCATGGCGCTCGCCACCCCCACCGCGTTCGCGACCGCCGCCACCACGACCACCACCCCCACCGTCCCCGGTGCCGTCTCCGCGCCCGCCGCCCAGGCCCCCGTCGCCCAGGCCCCCGCCGTCGCGGGCACCGCGGCCGGATGGGCCGCCGGCACCCGCGCCTACCTGGTGATCAGCGCCCCCGCCGACATCGCCGCCGCCAAGAGCGCCGTCGCCGCCAAGGGCGGTACGGTCTTCGCGAGTTACGACGCGATCGGCGTCATCGTCGCCCACTCCACCGGCGCCGGCTTCGCCGCCGAGCTGCGGACCGTCACCGGCATCCAGCAGGTCGGCGCGACCCGCACCTCCGACGTGCCGGCCGACGCGTACAACCCGGCCCTGCCCGCCAACCCCGCCCAGGCGGCCACCACGCTCACCGAGTCCAACCGCTGGGACATGACCCAGATCAAGGCCGACCAGGCCTGGAACGTCACCACCGGCTCCCCGACCGTCAAGGTCGGCGTGCTCGACACCGGCGTGGACGACCAGCACCAGGACCTCGCACCGAACTTCGACGCCGCCGACTCGGCCTCCTGCGCCTACGGCAAGCCCGACACCCGCACCGGCGCCTGGCGCGACGTGGACACCCACGGCACCCACGTCGCCGGCACCATCGCGGCCGCGAAGAACGGCAAGGGCGTCATCGGCGTCGCACCGGGCGTGAAGATCGCCTCGGTCCGGATCGCCGAGCCGACCAGCACCCTCTTCTACGCCGAGAACACCGTCTGCGGCTTCGTCTGGGCCGGCGACCACGGCTTCAAGGTCACCAACAACAGCTACTACACCGACCCCTGGCAGTTCAACTGCCCGAACGACCTCGACCAGGCGGCCATCATCGAGGGCGTCAAGCGCGCCCAGGAGTACGCCGAGGGCAAGGGCTCGCTGCAGGTCGCGGCGGCCGGCAACTCCAACTACGACCTGGCCAACAAGACCACCGACAGCGAGAGCCCGAACGACTCCACCAAGGTCACCCGGACCATCAGCAACGCCTGCCTCGACATCCCCACCGAACTCCCCGGCGTGGTGACCGTCGCTGCCACGGGCAGCGGCAGCGGCAAGGCCTCCTACTCCAACTTCGGCCGGGGCGTCATCGACGTCGCGGCGCCCGGCGGCGACGGCGCCACCGGCGTCTACTCGACCCTGCCCGGCGGCAAGTACGGCACCAAGAGCGGCACCTCGATGGCCTCCCCGCACGTCACCGGGGTGGCCGCGCTGATCGCGAGCACCAACCCGTCGCTCACCCCGGCGGACATCCGGGCCCGGCTGGCGAGCCAGGCCAACGACCTGGCCTGCCCCGCCTCCGACAGCCGCTGCACCGGCACCACCGCCGTCAACGGCTTCTTCGGCGAGGGCCAGGTCGACGCGCTGAAGGCGGTCGGCGGCGCCACCCAGCCCACCGGCACGTACTTCGAGAACACCGCCGACGTGGCGATCCCCGACAACACCACGGTGGAGAGCCCGATCACCGTCACCGGCGTCAGCGGCAACGCCCCGGCGGCGCTCAAGGTCGGCGTGGACATCAAGCACACCTACCGCGGCGACCTCGTCCTCTCCCTGGTCGCGCCCGACGGCACGGTCTACCTCCTGGAGGACTTCCCGAACAGCGACAGCACCGACAACGTCGCCAAGACCTACACCGTCAACGCCGCCGCGAGTGCGGCGAACGGCACCTGGAAGCTCCGCGTGAAGGACGGCGCCTCCGGCGACACCGGCACGATCGACGCCTGGAACCTCACCTTCTGAACCTGCTGAACCTGCTGAACCTTCTGAACCCTTTGACCCCGCCGTTC
>NZ_JBHXEM010000183.1:0-14236 GCF_042724755.1 Kitasatospora sp. NPDC127067
GCAACGGTGCGGCGGGCCCTCGTCGCGCCCGGGCCCGCCGACAGCGGCGGGCCCGGACCGCTCAGCCGCGCAGAACGGCCGGGACGACGGCGAACAGCGCCGCCGTCACGGTGACGGAGAGGCAGAGCGCCGCCCAGCGGGCGCAGATCCGGCGGCACTCGACGCGGTACCGGGCGGCCAGCCGGCGGCAGCGCTCGACCGCGCGGTCGACGACCTCCTCGGCATAGCGCAACCGATCGGCGGCGTAGGCCTGTTCGAGGCTCTCCCGCTCCGCCGCCGGCAGCCACGGGAACTGCGCGGCGAACGCGCGGGCGTCCCGCTCGGCCGCCGCGACCTCCGCCTCCCAGGCCAGGAATCCCTCGATGCGGGCGAACTCCGCCCGGGAGTTCACCCGGGGGCTGGCGCCGGCGGGCCTGCCCCGGCGAGGGGTCCGTGCTCTCGGCGGACGCTGTCTGCCACCCATGACCGCTCCGTACGTTGTAAGGCGGCCCGCCGGAGAAGCCTGCGGGGGACGGGCTCCTGACGGGATCGCTCCGCGACCAGGCAACTACTATCAGCGACGAACGGCAGGTGGCGGGCGGCTCGCCACAACCCGCGCGATTCTTGCCGGACGGTGGAGCCCGCGACGAAGGGCCGGCCGGGTCCGCGGGGACGGACCTCCGGGTGACACGGACGGGCCCGCCCCCGGTGCGCCCGGGGGCGGGCCCGTTCCCGCCGTGCGCGGGGCGGCCGGGGAGCCGTCCGACGCGTGGGGGACAATGGACGGCATGTCCCGACGTCGTTCCGCTCCCCGCGCCGCAGCGCCGCGGCTGCTGCCCTCCTCCCCCTGCCCGTGCGGCCTCTCCGCCGGCTACGGCGACTGCTGCGGCCGGCTGCACCGGGGCCAGTCGACGGCCACCACGGCCGAGTCCCTGATGCGCTCCCGGTTCAGCGCCTTCGCCGCGCAGGACGAGGCGTACCTGCTGCGCACCTGGCACCCGGACACCCGGCCCGTGGAGGTCGACTTCGACCCGGGGCTGCGCTGGACCGCGCTGGAGGTGGTCGCCACCACCGAGGGCGGCGCGTTCCACGCACAGGGCACGGTCGCCTTCCGGGCCCACTGGACCGAGGGCGGCGAGGAGGGCGTGCTCACCGAGAACAGCCGCTTCGTGCGGCACGAGGGCGCCTGGGTGTACCTCGACGCCCTCTCGCTCGGCTGAGCCGCCCGGCCCCGGCCGACAGGTGCTACAGGTAGTCGTCCAGCCGGGCCAGGGCGAAGCCCTGCGCGGTGACGTCGTTGACGACCTTGCGCAGCAGGTCCGGCATGGAGGCCTTCCAGATGTCGGTACCCCGGAAGTGGGTCAGGATGATGTCGCCCGGATGCAGCTGCTGATCGTCGTAGCGCCATTCCATGTGGTCCGGGAAAGCCTCCTCGTTCCACAACGGCACCGCCTCCACCCCGCAGGAGGCCGCAGCCCGCAGGGTGTCGTCGTTGTACTCGCCGTACGGCGGACGGAACAGCCGGGGACGGACACCGATCTGCTGCTCCAGCTGGTCCTGCTGGTTGCAGATCTCCTGGCGCTGGGTCTCGTAGTCCAGCACCTTGAGGTTGCGGTGGTTGATCGTGTGGTTGTTGATCTCCACGCCCTGGGCGTGCAGGTCCCGGAAGTAGCCGTAGTTCTCGCGGGCGAGGTAGTCGGAGACGTACGTGCTGAGCGGGATGCCCAACTCCTCGGCCATCCGGGAGAACTCGGGGTCCTTCTCGGCGCCGTCGTCGACGGTCAGGAAGACCACCTTGTCGTCGGTCGGGACCCCGTAGACGACGGGCGGGCGGCCCTCCGCGAGCTTGACGCCCTGCCCCGGGGTGAGCGCGGGCCTGGTCGCCGGGCGCGGCGGGGCCTTCAGGGGCGGGCGTTCCAGGCCCCAGCGCTGCGCGGTCTCCACCGCGGCGCGGGCGGCCACCTCCTGACGGGCCGTGGCCTCGCCGCCGCTCTGCTCCTCCTTGCGGGCCAGGCCGGGCAGCTGCGGCCGCTCCGCGGGCGGGGCGCCCGCGCGGGCGGGGCCCTCGGCGGCCTGTGCCGCTTCGGCACCTCCCGGAGCCGCGGCGGCTTCGGCGGCGGGCGCCGCGTTCGCGTCGGCGGCCGGGGCGGGCTTCGGTCGGGCAGGAGCGGCCGGACCGGCGCAGCCGGCGAGGACGGCGGAGAGGCAGACGGTGGCCAGCAGGCCGGTCCGTACGCCGCTCCGGCGCTGCTGATTCCCCCTCAGACCCCCACTAATACGACAACCTGATGGTCTGTTCATAGCTGCACTGCTCCCCCGCCGCGCACCACCGCCAATCCCCACGTCACCCGCGCGGGGCAACGACGCACCGGAGCCTTGCCGTTCCTTTGCCCTGGCGGCGGCCGACCGGACGGACGGCTGGGGTGGAGCAGGGCGGTCGGGGTGGAGCAGGGCGGTCGGGGTGGAGCGGGGCGGTCGGGCCGGGCCGCCGGGAAAACCGATTGCGGGGGCGGCGCCATGAAGTGGATCATGCGCCCATGACCAACACCGCGCCCCGCAGCTCCGGCCCCTGGACCGTCGCCACCGCCGACGTGACCGCCCCCGAGGCCCTGGGCCTGCTGCGCGAGTACTACTACGACGTGGCCAACCGCTACTACCGACTGCACTTCGACCGGGAGGGCACCCCCGAGGAGCTGGAGTCCGGCCTGGCCGGCTCCCCCAGCGACGACCTCGCCGCCCCGGACGGCCTCTTCCTGATCGGCCGTCACGACGGCGTCGCCCACTCCTGCGCCGGCCTGCGGCGGCTCGACGCCACCACCGCCGAACTCACCCGCGTCTTCGTCCGCCCCGGCCTGCGCGGCACCGGCGGCGGCGCCGAACTGCTGGCCGCCGTCGACCGGGCCGCCCGCTCCCTGGGCGCGGACCGGATCGTCCTCGACACCCGCCTCGACCTGGCCGAGGCCCGCGCGCTCTACCTGAGGAACGGGTACCGGGAGATCCCCGCCTACAGCAGCGGTCCGTACGCCGAGATCTGGTACGGGAAGGACCTCACCGCCCTTGCGCGGTAGGCGGGTTGGGGTTGGGCCCGGCTACCCGGCACTCGCCGGGGCGTGGGACGCCGGCCCGTCCGTCAGGGCGGCCGCGAGTTCGGCCGCCGAGGGCGGGTTGGCGCCCGGGCGGGCGACGGTCAGCGCGGCCGCCGTCACCCCGTGGGTGAGGCAGACCGCGAGTTCGGCGCCGGCCGTGCGGGCGTGCAGGAAGGCGGCCATGAAGGAGTCGCCGGCACCCACGGTGTCGGCCACCGGCACCGGGAGGGCCGCGGCCTCGGCGTGTCCACCCTCGGCGGTCCGGGCGAACGCGCCCTCGGCCCCGAGGGTGACCGCGACCACGGCCGGACCGAGGGCCAGCCAGCGCTCGGCCACCGCCTCGGGCCGCTCGCCCGGGTAGAGCCAGGCGAGGTCCTCGTCGCTGGCCTTGACCAGGTCGCTCAGCGCCACCCAGCGCTCGACCCGGCGGACGGACTCGGCCCGGTCGCCCATCAGCGCCGGGCGCACGTTCGGGTCGTAGCTGATCCGCGCCCGCCCGCGCCAGCGCTCGACCAGCGCCAGCACCGAGCCCGCGCCGGGCTCGGTGACGGCCGCGATCGAGCCGAGGTGGATCGCGGCGGGCGGCTCGGCGAGTTCGGTCGGCGGGAGCGTCCAGCGGATGTCGAAGGTGTAGCGGGCCCGCCCCTGCCCGTCCAGCTCCACCACCGCCGAGGGCGTCCGGGCGACCTCGGCCGCCCGCACCCGCACACCCGCCGACTCCAGGTGCCGCCGGATCAGCCGGCCGTTGGCGTCCGGCCCCAGTTCGGTGAGCAGCACGGTCGGGCGGCCCAGCCGGGCCAGGCCGTAGGCGACGTTCGCGGGGCTGCCGCCGGGGTGCACCCGCTCCGGCTCCGCACCCGATCGGACGATGTCGGCCACGCACTCGCCGATCACCAGAACGGGTGAAGCTGGGCTGGTCACGGCGGCTCCTGGCATCCGGTACGCGGGCGTCGTCAGAACCGCCAGCCTACGGGGTGCGGCCGGGCACGCGGTGCCGGGGCAAGAGAGTACGGCCGCCGGACCTGGCCAGGTTTTCCGACGGCCGTGGATCGTCCGTCAGGGGACGATGCACTCCTCACGGTAGACCGCGTGCGGCGGCCGCGCCATCACCCTGGGCCGTCCGGGGGACCACGGTGTGTCGTCGAAGCGCACCGATCGCGCCCGGTCCCCTGCGGCAGTGAACTAGCATCCGTGGCCGGGCTCCCCCGTTCCGGCGGCTCCCGCCCTCTCCCCCGCTCCCGCTCGTGAAGTGCGGTGATCACTCTTGTTCAGGCCCCGCGCCGGTCTCCTCCCCTCGCTCGTGCTCAGCGCGGTCGTGCTCTCCGCGAGCGTGCCGACGGCCGGCGCCGCCGACGGGCTGGGCGATCCGGTCTTCCCCTCGCTCGGGAACACCGGGTACCGGGCGCTCCGGTACGACCTGGCCTTCGACTACCGGGCCGGGACCAGGACGGTGGACGGCACGGCCGTGATCACCGTACGGCCGGACCGCGCCCTCGCCCGGCTGGAGCTGGACGCGCTCGGGCTGACCGTGCGCAGCGTCCGGGTCGACGGACGACCGGCGGACTTCGCGGCCCACGACGAGAAGCTGACGGTCACCCCGGCCGGGCCGTTCCTGCCGGGCGCCGTCACCCGGCTCACCGTCGAGTACAGCGCCGATCCCCGTGCCGCGCTGCCGCACACCGGCTGGGTCCCCACCCCGGACGGCTTCGCGGTGGCCGGCCAGCCCAACAGCGCGCACACCGTCTTCCCGTGCAACGACCACCCGGGCGACAAGGCCCGGTTCACCATCGCGGTGACCGCGCCGGACGCTCTCCTCGGCGTGGCCAACGGCGAGTTGACGGCCACCGAGCGGCTGGGCGACGGCCGCACCACCCGCCGGTACGTCTCCCGCGAGCCGATGGCCACCGAGCTGGTCCAGGTCTCGGTCGGCGACTACACCGTGCGTGAGCGCACCGGCCCGCACGGCCTGCCCCTGCGCGACGTCGTGCCGACCGCCCGCACCGCCGAGCTGGAGCCCGCGCTCGCCCTCACCCCCGGTCAGCTCGTGTGGGCGGAAGCCCACCTGGGGCGGTTCCCGTTCGAGGTGTACGGGATCCTGCCGGTCAACACGGACGACCCGGCCGCGTTCGCCTTCACCGGCCTGGAGACCCAGACGCTCACCCTGTACAAGCCGAACTTCCTGCGGCAGGCGGAGCCGGCGATCGGCTCGCACATGATGCACGAGCTGGTCCACTCCTGGTTCGGCAACAGCGTCTCCCCCGCCCGGTGGTCCGACCTCTGGCTCAACGAGGGCCACGCCGACTTCTACGGGCTGATGTACCGCTACGAGCGCGGGTGGCCGGACGCCTGGGGCCACACCACGCTGGTCGACCGGATGCGCTACGTCTACGGGCTGGGCGACCAGTGGCGGCACGACTCCGGGCCGGTCGCCTCCCCCACCGCCGCCGACCTCTTCGACAGCCAGCGGTACACCGGCGGCGCGCTGGTGCTGTTCGCGCTGCGGGAGAAGGTCGGGGCGGAGGCCTTCGACCGGATCGAGCGCACCTTCCTGGGCACCCACCGCTACGGGAACGCGACCACCGAGGACTACGTGCGGACGGCCTCCGCGGTGTCCGGGCAGGACCTGCGCGGCTTCCTCCACGACTGGCTGTACGGGCTGCGGACACCGCCGATGCCGGGGCATCCGGACTGGGTGGTGGGCCCGGTCGGCCCGACGGGGGCGGTGCCGGCGGTTCCGGCCGCGCCGGGCGCTGCGGGGGTGGCGGTTCCCGGGCCCTCGGCCTGGGAGCGTGGGGCCGCAGGGGCGGGCGGGCCCGGGGTGGCGCGGGGCTCCGGAACGCTCTGACGGCGCGGCTGGGGCTGCTGGTGCACGCCCGGCGCGCCGCCGTGCGTCCGGTCGCACCGTACGCGCCCCTGACCGGCAGGGGCGGGTGGGGCCATGGTGGTTCCCACGGCCCGCCCGCCGCCCGGCAGAGTCCCGGTCGGTTCGCGGGCCGTCCAACCTTTCCGGACACTCCCGCCGCGGGCCCGCGGCAGGTCCGGGCCGTAACCCTTCCGGCGCAGCGTCGTTGGACCGGCCATGAAGAAGCGCAGCATGCTCGCCGTTGCCTCGCTCGCCGTTGGTGTCGTGGCCTCCCTCACCGCGCCGAGTGCGCACGCCAGTGCCGTGGGCGGGCAGGAGGGACTGCCCGGGCCGCTGAGCAGCGCTCCGGACGTGGTGCCCGGGCAGGTCGGTGACGCGGGCGGCGTCCTCGGGGAGGCCACCGGCTATGTGACCGGGTCGGCGAACGGCCTGGTGGCGGCCACTCCCGCGTAGTCCGGCGCCGGAGCCCACCGCACCGGTCACGGTCACGGTCACGGTCACGGTCACGGTTCAGGACATCGGGGCTCCGAGGTCCTGGGTCCAGTAGGGGGTGCCGGCGGAGCTGGTGGCGAAGCCGACGCCGATGTCCTTGAATCCGCAGTCGAGCATGTTGGACTGGTGGATTCCGCCGTCCATCCAGCGGGCGAAGACGGCGGCCGGGGTGGTCGGGCCCCGGTCGAGGTTCTCGCCCCACTGGGACCAGCGGTAGCCGGCGGCGGTGATCCGGGCCTCGGTGCGGACGCCCTCCGGGTTGACGTGGTCGAAGAAGCCGCGGGTGGCCATGTCGTCCGCGTGCTTCTGGGCCGTGCCGTGCAGCCGGGGGTCGATCCGCAGCGGGGCGCAACCCGCCCTGGCGCGTTCGACGTTGACCAGGTCCACCAGCTGGCGTTCCGGGTTGGGCTGCGGTGTCGCGGCGGCGGTGCGGGTCGCGGTGGGCGTCGGTGCGGGCGTCGCCGTCGCCGTCGGGCTCTCCGCGGGCAGCGGGGTCGGCTCGGGGACGACGGCAGCGGGTGCGGCGGCGGCCGTCGGGGTGTCCGGTGCCGCGGCCGGAGCGGTGGGCTCGGGTGCCGTCGGCTGCGGGGGTTCGGCCTGCGGCCAGACCAGGGCCAGGGTGGTCACCGCGACCGCCGCGGCCGCCCCGCTCGCCAGGACGGCCTTGCGGGCCGCGGTGCCGGCCCAACCGCCGTGCCCTCCCGCATGCGCCCCGGCACCGGCGTGGGCCCCGGCCCCCGCTCCGGTGGAGGCTCCCGTTCCGGTGGCGGCCGCCGAGGAGACGACGGCGGCCGCGGTGTGCTGGAAGTGCAGCAGCACGGGCCAGTCGAGCGGGATCGGCACCAGGGCGAGGCCGGCCAGCAGTCCCTCCGCCGGGAAGAGGTCCCGGCCGAGGCCGTCGCAGTCGGCGCAGTCGCGGATGTGGCGGGCTATGCGCTTGCGCCAGACCGAGTTCGGGGTGCCGTCGAAGCCCGCGGTGAGCTCGGTCAGTCCGGGGCAGCGGGGGTAGGCGCAGAGCGCGCGGACGACGATGCGGCCCGCTTCGAGCTGCTTCTTCATCCGCTGTACGCGCACGGCGGTGTGCTGCGGGCTCAGGTCGAGGGCGTCGGCGAGTTCGGCACGGGTCAGTTCGCCGGCGGCCTCCAGCCACCAGAGGGCGAGCAGCTCCCGGTCGTCCGGGTCCAGCCAGCGGGTGGCCTCGGCCACCTCGCGGCGCTGGCCGGACAGGCCGAGGCGCAGGATGGTGAGGTCCGTGAAGTCGGCCCGGGGGTCGGCGACCTCCCAGGTCTCGTCCAGCCCGCCGACGGTCGGCTGCTGCTGGCCGGCGGCGTGCCGGCGGCGCACCTGGTTCATGGTGATGGCGACCAGCCAGGACCGGAAGGACTCGGGGTCGCGGAGCCCGTCCAGGCCGTCCAGGGCGCGGATCATGGTCTCCTGCGCGACGTCGTCCACGTCGGCGTGGCCGCCGAGGGCGCGGCCGGCCACGTTGTAGACGAGCGGCAGCCAGGCGGCGACCAGCGCCTCCTGGGCCTGCCGGTCACCGGCCTGCGCCGCTAGCACCAGGGTGGTCCCGGTCCTGTTCTGCACATCAGCGTTCATGGTCCGCACTCCGTCTTGCCGTGTATCCGTCCGCCGCTGCCTCCTCGGAGACCCGTGTGGAGTGATCAGATAACAACAATGTGCACGGAATCGGAAAATCGGTCCGGACTACTCGGCCCAAGCCGGAGCCCGGACCGGCCGGGCCAGGCCGGACCGGGCCGGGCCAGGCCGATTCATGCCGGGGACGCGAACACCTGGGTCCACCACGGACCGTTGACGCCGGTCCGCACGCCCACCCCGAGCTGCTTGAACGAGCAGTTGAGGATGTTGGCCCGGTGGCCGGGGCTGTTCATCCAGGAGTTCATCACGTCGGCCGGGGCCTTCTGGCCGCGGGCGATGTTCTCGCCCCAGGTGCTCCAGCTGTAGCCTGCCGCCTCGATCCGGTGGTCGGCGTGATAACCCTCGGGGCTGGCGTGATCGAAGTAGTTGCGGTCGGCCATGTCGTTGCTGTGCGCCTGGGCGGCGCTCGCCAGCCGGGGCTCCGCACTGACCGGCCCGCAGCCGGCCTTGCTGCGCTCGACGTTGACCAGGTCCACGACCTGCTGGGCGTACGACGGAGCCGCACCGCCGCCCACCGGCGGGGCCGCGGTGGGCCGCTTGGGCGGGAACGGGAAGCCGCCGGTCGCGGCCCGGGCGGCGTTCGAGGCCGCCTTGGGCGCGGAGGCCGCGGGGGTGGGCGCGGCGTTCGGGGCGGCGGTGGCCGCGGCCGCCGGGGAGGCCGGAGCGGTCGTGGTCGGCGTGAGCGAGGTGCTCGGAACGGCCGCCGGGTCGGTGGCGGTGGGGGTGGCCGGGGGAAGGACGTCCGGGTTCGTCCCGCCGGCGCCGGGCACCTGGATGCCCTCGCGCGTGCCCAGCTCCGCGGAGATCAGCATGTCGGCGGAGAGCGACTGGCCCGCCGTGTCCCGGTCGGTCTGCTTGCCGCCGTACGCCGCGTAGCCCGCGCCGGCCAGCGCGGCGAACAGCCCGGTGCCGGCCACGGCCGCGACGACCGCGGTGACCGGCACGATCCCGCCGCGCCGACGCGCCCGCCGGCCCCGCCCGGTGTGCCGCTCGGCAGCCCGCCGTGCCGCCCGGCCGCCGGAGCGGCCGCCGGCTCCACTCCCGTTGTCGCTGCCGGCGCCGCCTCCGCTCGCCGGGAGGATGGTCGTCCTGTCGTCGCTGTTCACGTGGCCACGCTTTCTGTTCCGGGTCGACTGGTCGGGTGTCGACACATGGGAGACCTCCCGGCCGGGCGCCGATAACAGAAACTCCGAACGAATGTCCGGCGGTCGGGCCGCGGCCTCAGCCGACCGGTGCCTCCGGGGCCATGTCGTAGGTGAGGAACCTGGTCCGTACGGCGACCTTGTCGTATTTTCCGCGGGCCCGGTAATTGTCCTCGGAGGTGATCCATCGGACGGTGTTCCAGCCGCGTTCCGCCGCGATTTCCCGCAGCCGGCCCAACAGCGCGTCCACCGCGCCGCCGCCCCGGGCCTCGGGCGCCACGAACAGATCGTCCAGGAAGCACCCGACGGCCCCGTGCAGAGGTCGCGCGAACGGCCGGTAGTGCGCGAGGCCGACCGGCCTACCGTCGCCGTCCCGCACCAGGAGCCCCGCCACCTCGTGCCCCGGGTCCATCAGCCAGGACCAGACCAGCTCGGCCTTCTCCTCCGGAACCGGGACCCGGTAGAACTCGCCGTACCCTCGGAACAGTTCGCGCCAGGCCTCGAAGTCACCGGCCTCGGGCGCGCCGACGCTCCAGCGGGTCGTGGGGGTGTCGCTCATCTCGGTCTCCATCACTCGGAAGGTGGTGCGGGCCCTCAGCATGACGCCCCGTCGCCCCGTCGCTGATCACCGGCCCGGCCAAGAGCACCCGCCCCCTGCGCCGTCGCGGCGCCTTGCGGCGACGGGCGCTCGGTGCCGCGCGGAAGGGGCGGCGGGAGGGGCGGGGGTCGTGGTGCGGGGCCGGCGGCCGGGGCGGATGCTGAGGGGGGTGGAGGTGGTGCTGTGGCGGGGTTGCTGCGGCTGGCGTCGGTGTCGCGGGAGGTGGCGGCGGAGGCCGGACGGCGGGCGAAGACGGAGTTGTTGGCCGGTTGTCTGCGGGGCCTCGGGCCGGTGGAGGGGGCGGCGGCGGTCGCCCTGCTGTCCGGGGAGTCGCAGCGGCTGCGGACCGGGATCGGGCCCGCGGCGCTGCGGGGGCTGCCGGAGCCGACGGCGGAGGCCTCGCTCGGGGTCCGGGAGGTGGAGCGGGAGCTGGAGCTGATCGCGGGAGTGCACGGGACGGGGGCCCAGGCGGAGCGGCGGCGCTTGTTGCACGGGCTGTTCGCTCGGGCGACCGCCGTGGAGCAGGGGTTCCTGCGGGCGGTGCTGGTCGGGGACCTGCGGCAGGGGGCGCTGGACGCGGTGGTGGGGGACGCCGTGGCGCGGGCGGCCGGGGTGCCGGCGGCGGCGGTGCGGCGGGCGTTGATGTTCCAGGGGTCGGCCCGCGCGGTGGCGCAAGCCGCGCTGACCGGTGGGCAGCCGGCGCTCGCGGCGTTCCGGCTGGAGGTGGGACGGGCGGTGCGGCCGATGCTGGCCGCCTCGGCGCCGGACGTGGCCACCGCGCTGGAGCGCACCGGCCCGGCCGCGGTGGAGTGGAAGCTGGACGGCGTCCGGGTGCAGGTGCACCGGGAGGGCGGGGAGGTCGCGGTGTTCACCCGCGGCCTGGAGGACATCACCGCCCGCGTCCCCGAGGTGACCGAGGCCGCGCTGGCGCTGCCGCTGCGATCGGCGGTGCTGGACGGTGAGGCGATCGCGCTCGGCCCGGACGGCCGGCCGCGCCCGTTCCAGGAGACCGCCGCACGCACCGCCTCCCGGCGGGAGCCGGACCGGCTGCGTGCCGAAGTCCCGCTCGACGCCTACTTCTTCGACCTGCTGCACCGGGACGGCGAGGACCTGGTGGACCGTCCCGGCCGGGAGCGCTGGGCGGCGCTGGCCGAGGCGGTCCCGGACGGCCTGCGGCCGGCCCGCGTCGAGACCGGGGACCGCGACCGGGCGCTGGCCTTCTTCCGGGAGACGCTGGCGCTCGGCCACGAGGGCGTGCTGGTGAAGGATCCGGCGGCCCCGTACGCGGCCGGGCGGCGCGGCGCGGGCTGGATCAAGGTCAAGCCCCGGCACACCCTGGACCTGGTGGTGCTGGCCGCCGAGTGGGGCAGCGGGCGGCGGCGCGGCTTCCTCAGCAACCTGCACCTGGGCGCCCGGGCGGCGGGCGAACCGGGGCTGGGCCCGTGGGTGATGCTCGGCAAGACCTTCAAGGGCCTGACCGACGAGACGCTCGCCCGGCAGACCGCCGAACTGCTGGCCCGGGAGACCGGGCGGGACGCCTGGACGGTGCGGGTCCGACCGGAACTGGTCGTCGAGATCGCCTTCGACGGGGTGCAGCGCAGCTCCCGCTATCCGGCCGGTCTCACCCTGCGGTTCGCCCGGGTGGTGCGCTACCGGCCGGACAAGAGCGCCGACGAGGCCGACACCGTCGCGACCGTACGGGAGATCGCCGCCGCCGAGGGGCTGTGAGCCGCTGGCGAAGGGCGGTGAGCCGTCGCCGACGGGCCGGTGAGCCACCGCCGAAGGACCGCGTGCCGGGCCGGATCCGGGCCGGCTCAGGGGCCGGTGGCTGCGGGGCACGCACTTGTCACCACGGCGTCAATTCAAACCTGCGTCACCGACCGGAGGCTCCGACGGGAGCCGAATCGGCCATTCTCGGTGATCCCGCCACCGCGCCCTCCGTGGACGGAGCAGCGCCGGTTAGGTTGGCAATGACAACGAGAGGCGGCCGCCGGGCAGCCGGCGGCGCACTGGCGAGAGGTGCCCGACCATGCGGGTGAATGTCGACCGGGACCGCTGCTGCAGCTCCGGGATGTGCGTCACGAACGTTCCCGAGGTCTTCGACCAGGACGACCACGACAGCCTGGTGAAGCTCCGTCAGACCTCGTTCCGGCCCGACCAGTTCGACGATCTCAGACTGGCCGCCCAGCTGTGCCCGGGCGGCGCGATCACCGTGGTCGAGGACGGGCCCGCACAGGCCGAGTAGGCCGGGAGGCCGAGACCGGGCCGGGCCGTTCCGGACACCGCGACGGCCCCCTGACGGACGTCCGATCACCACACCACCCCCACCGGAGAACCATCGCGACGCAAGGAGACCCCGCCTTGACGAGCACGCCCACCGTCCCCGCCGTCCCGCTCCCGGCCCGGCACTCCGCCGGCTGCCCGTTCGGCCCGCCGCCCGCGTACACCGAGGCCGCCGCGAGCGCCCCGCTGACCCGCGGCGATCTGCCCGGCGGCGATTCCTGCTGGCTGGCCACCGGCTACGCCGAGGTCCGCACCATCCTGTCCGACCGCCGGTTCAGCGCCGACATACGCCACCCCTCCTTCCCACTGCTGGTCGCCGGCGACCGGGAGCAGATCACCGCTACCCCGAGCTTCCTGAACCTGGACGACCCCGAGCACGCCCGGCTGCGCCGCATGGTCACCGGGGACTTCCTGGTCAAACGGGTCCAGGCGATGCGCCCGGACATCCAGCGGATCGTGGACGAGGCGCTGGACACGATGACCGATGGCCGCACCGAGGCCGACCTGGTCGCCGACTTCGCGCTGCCCGTCCCCTCCCTGGTGATCTGCCTGCTGCTCGGCGTCCCCTACGAGGACCACGAGTTCTTCCAGGGCGTCGGCCGGACGCTGCTCAGCAACGCCAGCACGAGCGAGCAGCGCCTGGCGGCCCGGGACGAGATGCTGGAGTACCTGGAGGGGCTGGCGACCCGCAAGCGGGCGGAGCCGCGGGACGACATCATCAGCCGGCTCGCCGTCCGGGACGACCTCACCCCGCGCGAGGTCGCCAGCACCGGCATCCTGCTGCTGATCGCGGGGCACGAGACGACCGCGAACATGATCTCGCTCTCCACCGCCCTGCTGCTGGACCGGCCCGAGCAGATCGCCAGGCTGGCCGACCCGGCCGCCCTGCCCGGCGCGGTGGAGGAGCTGCTGCGCCACCTCACCATCGTCCACACCGGGGTGGCCCGGGTGGCCCTGGAGGACGTGGAACTGGGCGGCACCACGGTCCGCGCCGGGGAGGGCGTGATCGCGATGCTCTCCACCGCCAACCGGGACGAGGAGGTGTTCGGCGGCGCCGACCGGCTGCCGGTCGACGAGCTGGACCTGGACCGGGACGCCCGGCGGCACCTGGCCTTCGGCTTCGGCGTGCACCAGTGCCTCGGCCAGCCGCTCGCCCGCGCCGAGTTGCAGATCGCGCTGGCCACGCTGTTCCGGCGGCTGCCCGGGCTGCGGCTGACCGTCCCCCGCGACGAGCTGGCGTTCCGCACCGAATCGTTCATCTACGGCATGCGGTCACTGCCCGTCACCTGGTGACGACCGGGTGAGCTCCGGGCGAGGTCCGCGGAGGCCCGCCGGGTCACCCGGCTGGCCCCGGCGCCGGGGCGGAGGCAGGCTGGAGGGGCGAAGAGACACCTCCGGTCCTGCCGCGCCCGCGACCCGGCGTGCCGGGACCGGCCGAGGAGACGGAGCCCGCGATGACCGACATGAGCGACCGGTCCAAGGTGAGCACCGAGGACGACGAGGACGTCCGCGCCGCGGACCCCGAGGAGGGCATCCCCTCGATGCAGAACCTGCACGCGCAGGACACCTCCCGGGCGGAGGGCGCCCCCATGCTGGACGAACCCGGCCAACCCGACTGAATCGTCCGCCGTACCGACTCGACCGCCCGGTGGGACCGGGCGGTCGCCGCGACCGCGGGTGTCGCTGCTCCGGCGGCGGGCCACCCGCGGGGGAGGATAGGCGCATGACCGAACACGACCAAGGCAACCGCCAGGCCCGGCCGTCCGCGGACCCGCGCACGTCGTGGGCGACCTGGACCACCCAATCGATCATCAGCGGCCCCGGTGGGGTGACCACCACCGAGGTCGGCCCCATCTCCGGCGACCTCACCGTGCACACCACCTGGGTGGACGGCGAGGCGAGGCTGACCGTCCAGTACACCGGCGCGCTGGACTGGTACACGGTCGCCGGCAGCCCGGTGCCGGCACACGACGAGAGCACCGCGCGGGCGATCCACCAGGCGATGGTGAACGGCGTCAAGGCCGGCCGGGGCGCGGGTGCCCCGGCCCCGCCGAAGCCCTAGGAACCTGCCGTTCCTCCCGGCAGCTCCAGGAGGGACGGCAGGACGACGGCGCGCCCGGGACCGGTCCCGGGC